>JAOBWQ010000146.1 GCA_025463425.1 Ilumatobacteraceae bacterium
AGTTGGTCGGCCGTCGGCCCCAACGGCGGATCAACGGATAGGCGAAGATCGAGAACATCGCCGAGACGGCGAGCGCCGAGCGAACCGGGCCCCGGGCAACGGCGGGCACGAGCTTGCCGATGAGCCAGCCGATGATGAGTGCCGTCGGCACCAGGAGGAGATCGTGGCCGAGGTCGAAGGTGACCACATGGACGGCGAGCGCGAATGGATGTGCGTCGCGCGCGTTGTCGAGCGCCGTCATCGCGCCGTGGACGATGACCGCCCAGCCGATGATCAATGCCGGGATGAACAGCCGACCCCGATCGTCGTGCTCGGTGCTCCTCACGAGAGCACCAGCTTCGTGACCCACTTGGTCTGGAGCACGCCGGGCCGATTCGGCGCGATCAACCGGAGTGGGTAGCCGTGGTCCGGTGCCAGCGACTCACCATCGACCATCACCGCCAGCAGCGTGTCCTCGTCGGTGTACTCACCGCGGTTGAGGATCGAGCGTCGGTACCGACCACCGCGCTGCAACGACTCCACGGACACCTGGCCGACATCGCCGCCGCCGGCCAGCTCGACGAGTGCTCGCACCTGGACCCCGGTCCACACCCGATTGGCGCTCCACCCCTCGACGCAGGCGATCGGCAGCGTGGCCGTTCGCATCGGCATCGCGCGGATCTCGTCGATGGTGAACGTCCGCAACATCGTGCTGCCCCGCTGGACGATCACCGAGTAGTTCGGATCCTGAGCTGTGTTGGTGACGCCGGCCTCGATCGCGGTCTTGTTGACCGGAAACCCCTGCACACCTGTGTCGGGTCGCCGCGGGGCGAGGATGGAGATCTTGCGCAGTGGCGAGATGGTCTGCCCGACGGTCGCCAGGACCAGGCCGGCCGACGAGGCGACGGCCACGCCGATGAACTGACGACGCCCGCCTCCGACGCGCGTCGGCTCGACGGTGACGGCCGGCTCGATCGCGCCTCGTCGCAGGACGCGCCGGGTGATCCGGATCTTGGCGTACACGTGGATGAACAGCGCGCCCATGGTCACGATCGCGATGGCGTAGTGACCGGCCGGGAAGAAGAACACCCACGGATACCAGAGCTCGATGTTGGCGACGCCGGTGACGACGAGGAAGATCGCCCCGCCGACGAGGGGGAGCAGGCTCAGGCGCTCGAGGAGATGCAGCGGGTCCTTGAACAGCGGCCACTGGAACAGGCGGGGAAAGACCGACCACAGCTTGGCGAACAGCAGCGGGATCGAGGCAACGCCCGTTGCGACGTGCAGACCCTGCGTGACCCGATAGAGACCGGCTGGTCGAGCCGTCCACGTGAACCAAGTCGGTGGATGCTGGATGAGGTGGGACAGCAGGCCGGTGACGAAGCAGATCATGAAGCACGCGCCCAGCGCGATCCCCAGGATCGCTGCGACCCGGTCGCCGTGCTTGGGCTCGGCGAGGCGCTCGTCGCGCCACCGTGTCACACGCGAGGTGACGGGGCTGACGAGCCGGTCGACGCGATCGCGGGCAGGCGCGATGAAGGCGAGCGCGCGTGTGGGAGCGCTCATGACGCGCCGCGCCGCAGACGAACGGTCTCGCGCCGAGCGAGGTCGAACACGCAGTGCTGCTGCGTCGCTCGGCCCATGAGGCGCGCGACCATCGACAGCTCGGGGGGTACGACCCGCACGACGTCGAGCCACACCGTGTCCGATCGCGGGTCGAGCCATCCACCGATGCAGCGGGATCGCCATCCGTACTCGCGCGACCGATCGGCCAGCCAGCGGTCGACCGCACCGTCGTTCCAGTGGCACAACGTGAACGCGAACGACCGTGACGGCCGCGTGCACACGGAGATGCCGTTCTCGACGGGCTCGCCGTCAGTGTGCCTGACGGTGAAGCCGCCCTCGCTCAGCACGAGATGCCGCAGTCGCGCAGCGCTCACCGCTGCTCGGATCGTCTCCGCTCGTTGCACCCTCATGCGACGTCGCGCGCCGAGCCGAGGCCGATCTCGCCGGCGATCCGGTCGATGGTCTCGGCGAATCGCGAGTTCGGCGCCAGCCCGGCAACGTCCAACGCGGTCGCGAAGTCGTCGACGTCGGTGAGCACGGCCAACATCTCGTGGGACAGCCCGCGCCTCCGCAGGCCTCGGAGCAGCATCGAGCAGGTGTCGTTGCGGCTCATCGGAACGTCGTGGCAGAGATCCGCTGCGGGATCTCGCAGACCCAACGACCAGAACCCGCCATCCTCTGACGGTCCGACGAGGGCGTCGGGGCTCGACGGCGATCGCAACCTTTCGAGCGCGCGATCGATCATGTGGACGGTGATCTGTGGCGTGTCCATCCCGATGAGGAACGCCGGCGCGGCCACCGATCGGAAGGCGTGGTCGAGGCGATCGCCGAGTGACCCGCCGCATTGAGGTTGCACCTCGAACCGCGTGGGGAGCCACGAACCCGGCGCGCCGTCGAGCGCGATGACGACCCTGCTCGCCGAGCACGCGTCGACAGCGCGGAGCGTGTCGACGAGAGCGGCCTCCGCCAGTTGTGCGGCCTGCGCCGGCGAGCACGGTGGCGTGCAGCGGGTCTTGACCCGGCCGGCCAGCGGAGCCTTGGCGATCACGATGACGGCGGGATCCCGAACACTCATGCGGCGAGCACCCGGCTCATGTCGCGGATCGTCCGCACCGTGCCCCGCACCGTGCCGGTCACCTTCGACTTGCCGATCCGAGCGGCGTAGCGGACCGGGACCTCCCCAATCGTCCAACCTTCGTTCGCGGCGCGCAAGACCATCTCCAACGGCCAACCGAACCGCCGATCACGGATGCCGAGGTCAATCAGGTCCTGGCGCCGGGCAGCCCGCATCGGACCGAGATCGTGCAGCGGTGCATGTGTTCGCCGGCGTAGCTCCACGGCCAACGCACGGTTCATCAGCCGAGCGGAGATCGGCCAGGCGCCCTTGTCCGGTTGACGCCATCCCATCATCAGTCGCGCCGTGCCCCCCATGATCGGTTCGGTCACCAAGGGCAGCTCGCGTGGATCGAGTGACCCGTCGGCGTCCATGAAGCACACGATCTCGGCCGAGGCCGCCATCAATCCGGCGAAGCACGCCGCGCCGAATCCGCGCACGTCCTCGTGCACGACCGTTGCACCTGCCGCAGCCGCGATCTCCGCCGTGCCGTCTGTGGAGCCGTTGTCCACGACGATGGCTCGGTAGCCAGAGGGCATCAACGTGCACAGACGAGCGATCGCTCCTGCCTCGTTCAGAGCGGGCAGGACGACGTCGATCATTTCGCACAGTCCCTTCGTGAGCTGATTTCGTTACACATCTCTCGTGATGCTCGGTTCGAGGCGGCGCACGACGAGGTCACCGATATGGTCGGCCGAATGGACGACATCCGTCAGGACCACATCGGCGTCATCGGTGGATCGGGGCTCTACTCGTTCCTGACCGACGTCGAGCACGTCGACGTTGCCACTCCCTTCGGCAACCCGAGCGGTCCGGTCGCGCTCGGCATGCTCGACGCGCCCGGCGGCGCCAGGCGCGTCGCGTTCCTCCCGCGCCACGGGCTCGACCACCAGCTCCCTCCGCACGGCATCAACTACCGGGCCAACCTCTGGGCGCTGCACTCGCTCGGCGTCACCCGCATCTTCGGCCCGTCCGCCTGCGGGTCACTGCGCGCCGACATCGCCCCCGGCGATCTCGTCGTCTGCGATCAGTTCGTCGACCAGACCACCGGTCGGCCCGGTACGTACTTCGACGGCCCCATCGTCAACCACGTGTCGATGGCAGATCCGTACTGCCCGCAGATGGCCGACGCAGTCATCGCGGCGGCGCGGTTCGAGGGGATGCCCGTGCACCCGACCGGCACGGTGGTCGTGATCGCCGGTCCTCGCTTCGCGACCCGCGCCGAATCCGGCACGTACCGCCGTCTTGGTTACGACGTGATCAACATGACGCAGTGTCCCGAGGTCGCGCTCGCGCGCGAGTTGGGCATGTGCTACTCGTCCATCGCCCTCGTCACCGACTACGACAGCGGTGTCGACGACCGCCCGGAGATCGAGGCGGTGAACCAGGCCGACGTGTTCGAGGTGTTTGCCGCCAACGTCGATCGCCTCCGTGGCGTCCTTCGCCGATCGATCATCGATCTCGCCGATCGATCCTGCAGCTGTGCGGCGGCCACGAACGGGATCATGCCGACTCCAGGCGGCTGATCTCAAGTCGCGATGAGGCCCGACCGACGGCGGTCACTTTCCGACGGTGGTCGACCGCCCCGTCTGGTCGCCGGGGGGCGCGGGCGGGCGATGGGAAGTTCCTCGAGGCCGCGAAGGTCGGGTTGGCCGTAGTCGACGCAGATCGTGCGCAGCGCGTCGGCATCGTCGTGGGTGGAGTCCAGGAGCCGCACCAGCGCCACGTTCCCGGTGAACGCACCCGTTCGGATGTATCGCACGCAATCGTCGACGAACGCGCTGGACGCAGTGTTCCCCGCCGGCCCCGATGTGCTCTCCGGACCCGTGGATCCATTGACGGCAACCGGCATCATGTTCGGGAGCTGAGTGCTCGCCGATTGCGCCGGTTGATCGAGCACGCGGCAGCTCGTGGCGCAGAAGATGGTCACGATCAGGAGCCAGACCAACCGTGCGTTCATCCCGATCATCGGCATGCGTCGCTTTAGCCGAACTGGCCATGCCCTAAACACCGTGACGGGATCGGCGGCGACAATGACCCGTGTTCGTGCGCCGTAGTGTTCGACGTAGGGCTGTCTGGCCGAGTTGGAGTCGTGACGTGACGCGAGTGCTGATGGCGGGTGGCGGATTCGCGGGACTGGCGGCGGCACTGTTCCTCGCCCGCCGGGGCCATGTCGTGACGCTGGTCGAGCGTGACGGTCCTCCACCGGACGGAACACCATCTGACGACGCCGAGCGTTGGCTGCATCCCGGCGTGTCGCAGGCCCATCAGTCCCACGCTTTGCTCGGCCGAGCGCGTCGGGTCCTCGTCGACGAAGCCCCCGATCTCGTTGCTTCGCTCGTCGCGCGCGGTGTCCACGAGATCCCTGTCGTGCTCGGCGCCGGCACGCTGACGGGGGAACAGATGCTGTTGTCCCGGCGTCTCGTCGCCGAAGCCGAACTGCGCCGCTTCGTTGCCCGCGAGTCCAACATCACGCTGCTCGCGGGTGACGCCGTGATCGGTCTGCAAGTCTCCCGGCGGGGCAGTGTGCCGGTGGTGACGGGTGCGGATCTGATGTCCGGCGGGACGGTCGATGCCGACATCGTCGTCGACGCGAGTGGTCGTCGATCCGCGCTGCCCGACTGGTTCGCCAAGGCCGGTCTGCGCGCACCGCCCGAGGAACGGCAGGACTGCGGATTCTTCTACCTCACCCGCTACTACCGCTTGCAGCCGGGTGCCGAGCTCCCGGTCAGCAAGGTCCCTGCCTCCGTCCCCCTCGACTACGCGACCGTGTTCGCGCTGGGCGCGGACAACGACACGTTCTCGCTGACGGTGACGTTGTCCGTCGACGATCCGCATCGGAGGGCGCTGCGCGACCCGAGCCGTTTCGAGGCCTTCCTGCACGCAGTCGCTCACTCGGAGCCATGGGTGCGCGTTGGCGTCCCGATCAGCGACATCTCGACGATGTCACGGATCGAGAACCGCCGGCGTCGGATCACGGCCGATGACGGACCGATCGCGGGTGGAATCGTCTCGATCGGTGACGCGTCGCTGCACACCAATCCGACGCTCGGCCGGGGGATCTCGATGGGGCTCGTGCACGCGCAACATCTCGCCGAGGTCGTGCATGGGGTCGACGACGACCCCGTCGGTTTCGTTGCAGCCTTTGCGGATTGGACCGACGCTCACCTCGGCATCTGGTACGACACGCAGGTCGCCGCCGACGCAACCGCGCTCGATCGGCTCGCGGCCGGAGTGCTCGGACGGCGCCTCGAGCTGCCGGATGCTCCGTCTGCTCGATTCGCGGCGGCGGCGTTCAAGTGCGCGGCGCAGGACGAGATGGTCGGAGTGGCCGTTGCGAAGATGGCGCACCTGTTCGCTTCGCCCGCCGAGGCGTTCGCCGATCCACTCGTCGCGGCGCGCATCACGGCGTTCATGAAC
>JAOBWQ010000169.1 GCA_025463425.1 Ilumatobacteraceae bacterium
ACGTGAGCTCGATCGTCCTGGCGCCGCTGAGGTGATCGAGGGTGGCGAGAGCCAAGTTGGAGAGGTCGGTAGAGTGCTGGCTGTCGGGAGGGGCGTCCTGCGAGAGACCGAACGTGACTTGGCCGAGAGGTTGGGTGGTGCTGAGATCGAGCGATACGGTCGCGCCGATCGGCACGGTCAGTGTTCCGTTGTCATTGGTTGCTGCGAGGTCGGTCGATCGGGCGTTGCTCGGCGTCACGTAGAACACACACGGTTCATCGGTCGGTGACAGCGGGTCTGCAGCTGCGGCGGCCTGAAGGTCGGAGAACTGTTGGTCGCTGATGCCGACGATGGAGCGCGCGATAACCACGAGGTCCTGATCGGGAGTGGTTCGTGGGAGCATGCCGTGTTCGAGTCGAACCTGGAAGGTGGGTGAGACGTCGAAGACGATTCCCATGTCGTTCAGCACCCCGACATGGCCGTCGATGTCGACGAGCGTCGACGGTCCAGGACCGAGGAGCGCGACGAGTGAAGGATCGCGGGGTCCGCTGACGGCACGTACGTTGATGAGGGTGCTCTCGAGTTGTCCCTTGGCGTATCCGACGGCCCAGCCTGCCCCGGATGACTGTGGTCTGTTCCGCGATCCTTGGTCGATGAGCTGGTAGCCGGCCGGGAGGTCCGTCGCCGTGGCGGTGAGGTCGCCGTTGGTCAGGACGAGTCCATCGGCGAAGGTGGTGAGGTCGTCGACCGTCACGCGTCCGGTGATGACGATGTGCTGGGTGTCGTTCAATCGTGCGATGAACTCCGGGTAGCCCGGCGTGGAGTTGTCGAATCGTCCGGAGAACGCGCCGAGCGTCGTGTCCGTCGCGGCGAGGGTTCCCGGGTAACCCCAGTAGGGGTCGTCATTGGTGATGTTCTCGATGATCACTGAAAGGTACGGCGCGACGCCGGTCTGTCCGATCTCCGGCACGCGGAGGTAGGTGGCGGACCAGCCGTCGGCAGCGGTCGGGACGGTTTGGTTCGTGACAGCCGTCGCCGCAGGATCGGTGAAGGCCATCACGGGTCGATATCCATCGGGCACCGTGCCGAGCGCGACCGGTCCCGCCTCGACGCCGAGCTGATCGAGCGGAATGCCGTCGACCGTCGTGGGAGTCGCCGGGGACGTGGTTGCCGTCGTGGTCGTGGTCGACTCTGTCGGCACGGTGGTGGCCGTCTGGGAGTCGCCCGTCACACTGCTGACCGATGGCGGCGCGATGCGCCGCAGCAGTGCGGTCAGGTCCGAGATGGGACGAGGCGTACCAGTGCTCTCAATGGCTTCGGAACGGACGATCACCGTCTGATCGTTCGTCACGACCGCGACCGTGTTGGCGATCGGCTCGGCCGGCCACGCATACACGTGTTGGCTGTTGGCGTCGTCGACGAGGTTCAGGCGGTCGAGCAGACCCGGCTCATCGGACAGTTCGCCGCTCGGCCCAGTCGTGACGAACAGACGCCGGTCACCGTCGCTCAGGTACACCCACTGCACGGTCGCGCCGGCGAGAGTCACCCGTGTCTGCTTCTCGACGACGGCGCTCGACCAGAGCGGGCCCACGATTCGCGTCACCCGATCGGCGAAGACGCCGTTCGCGGCCGTGTTCGGGCTCGGCGTCTCAGCGGACGCGGTGATCCCGGGAACAGGGACGGCCGACTCACCGGCGACCGGGTTCGACGACGTCAGGGCACGGTGATCGGACCTTCCACTCGCGGCAGCGACGATCACCGTCGCCACGACGGCGGCCACACATGCCGAGGCAACGAGCGTCCGCGCTCGCGGTCGGCGGTCCCCTCGGGTGCTGTGGTCAAGCGGGCGCGCGCCTTGTGTTGGCGAGCGACGGGCTTCGATGGCGTGATCGAGCGTCACCGCGTACGCACGCAGTCGCTCCTCGACGTCGACCGTCATGATGACTCCTTCAACAGTCGGCGGAGCTTGCTCAAGCCCCTCGTTGCCCAGTTCCGAACGGTGCTGACAGGCACCTCCAACATCGCGGCCGTGTCCGCATACGTCCAGCCGTAGCCATGGATCAACACCACGGCGACGCGCTGCTCCGGCCGCATCCCGGCGAGCGCCGGCGCCAGCCCGGGCTCGAACGGAGACCCTCCGAACGGCTCCTCGGCGGGAAGCTCGATTCGACGGTTCCAGCGCACGTACCGACGAGCCGATGATTGTCCGACGCGGTAGAGCAACCCGAGCGGGTTCGAGGCCGCAGCGACCTCGTCGCGGTGCTCCCACGCGAACGCCATCGCGTCGTTGGTCACCTCATGGCCCACCTCGATACCGAACCGAGCAACCAGCGCCCGACGCAGCTGCCTGTCCGCGTCGACCGCGAACTCCTCGAACGACGCTCCAGCGCTCAACGGATTTCCGGCCGGCCGCACACAAGGTAGAGACCCCTCCGCGGTCACCTTGATTCACCCGTCGTCGACATGATCCAAAGTAAAGTCGTCAGACTCGCCCGGCCGTCGGCATCACTTGACTGAAGCGACCGTCTGACCGGACTGCACACGTGTGAGGCGATCGGACTCCGCAACCGACGTACAGATTGATCCGAGTCCGACGGATCTGCCCGTGTGATCCCAGAGTTGGTCGGCGCGCCTCGTGCCGGCTCAGTCCGCGGTGATCGCGGACAAGTCCCAGGACCTCGCCTCGGCGCTGGCGACACGAACGATCACACTCGGCACGTCCGCTCGCACGGTCGTGAAGCGTTCACCAGCTTCGTCGCCCAGATAGCGCGAAGCAATGCTGCGACGCACCTGATCCACCCGCTCGCCTGTCTCGATCTCCGCCTGAGCCCGCGCCTCGACACCCCGGAACGGAGGGACGGCTTCGAACATGACCAACAGACATCGCGGATCCCGCTGGAGGTTGCGAACCTTGCCATCGCGAACGGTCATGACGATCTCGAAGGCCCCGTCGCCGAGTCCGACCCACACGGGCGACGTCAGCGCCGACCCGTCCGATCTGTAGGTGGTCAGGACCGCCGGGCACGGACCGGCCAACATCGCTGCGAACTCGGGTCGATCTGCCACGAGGCGGATCATAGGTGCGGGTCCAACGAGCGCGGGCGGCGTTCCCGTCTGCCGCCCTGAGTCGGTCGTCGGCGTCGCTTGTTCGCCCTTGCGCGGACAAGCGCCACCGAGCATTCTGGGCGGAATGCGTCGGCTCCTCCTCACGTCCGCTGGTGCCAGGAACGCGACCATCCATGACGCGCTGGTCGGCCTGCTCGACCGGTCGATCGAGGACTGCACCGCATTGTGCATCCCGACTGCGATGTACGGCCATCCCCATGCCGGTCCGGGCGAGCACGTGTGGGAGTTCGTCGCCGGGCGCTCCGAGCAGCCGATGGTCGAGCTGGGGTGGAAGTCGGTGGGCCTGCTCGAGCTGACCGCTCTGCCCAGCATCGACCCGGCGCGGTGGATCCCGCTCGTGCGCGACGCCGACGTGCTGCTCGTGTCGGGCGGTGACGCCCTCTACCTGTGCCACTGGATGCGAGAGTGCGGGTTGACCGAATTGTTGCCGTCGCTCGAGGACACCCTGTGGTTCGGCATGAGTGCCGGAAGCATGGTGATGGCACCGCGCGTCGGCAAGGAGTTCGTCGGTTGGGTGCCGCCCGCCGGTGGCGACCACGGACTCGGTCTGGTCGACTTCTCGATCTTTCCCCACCTCGACCACGAGGACTTGCCCGAGAACACGTTGGCGCATGCCACGGCGTGGGCTGCGGGCATCGACGGTCCCTCGTACGCGATCGACGACGAGACGGCCATTCGGGTGGTCGATGGCATTGTCGACGTCGTGTCAGAAGGGCATTGGCATCGCTTCGACGTGTAGCTCGATCTCGTCATCGGGCGTCCGTAGGAATGATCCGGAGCGTTCGAACGCGATCGGTCAGACTCCAGGTGTGGGCCGACTCGAAGACGTGAGACTCTCGTTCAACCAGGCGGTCGACGTCTACGACGACGTGCGTCCCTCGTACCCGCAAATGTTCTTCGAAGCGATGTTCGAGATGTTGCCGGCGGAGCCGGTCGTCGTCGAGGTCGGGCCGGGGACCGGGCAGGCGACGAAGGATCTCCTCGCTCGTGGTGCCTCGGTCCACGCCATCGAGCTCGGTCCCGCGACTGCGGCACGGCTGCGTTCGAACCTTGCCTCCGATCGGCTCCAGGTGACGGTGGCGGACTTCGAGACGGTCGAGATCCCACCCTCCAGCGCAGATGCCGTGTTCGCTGCCTCTGCATATCATTGGGTCTCTGCCGCCGCACAGGTCGATCGCCCGGCGCATCTTCTCCGCCCCGGCGGACTGATCGCCGTCATCGAACTCGTCCAGGTGGACTCACCGGCAGACCACGGCTTCTTCGCTGCGGCGCAGCCGATCTACGACCGGTACGGGCAAAGTCACTTCGGCCCGCCAGCCCCGACCCGAGACGACGTCGAGCCACCCATCCGTCGGCGGTTCGATCAAGACGCTCGGTTCGAGCGAGTCGCGATAGCTCGATGTGACTGGGACCAGACGTACACCTCGTCCGACTATCGAAAGCTGATGCTCTCGTACTCGGGAACCCAGACGATGGAGGTGCGCGATCGCGACGCGCTGCTCGACGACATTCAGGCTCTCGTCGAGAGCGACTTCGGTGGCCAGGTCACTCGGCCCCTCGTCGCCACCCTGACGACGGCAGCGCTCGCCTGACCGAGACGTTCGACGGGAGGTCCTCGACCGTGCTTGATCGGGTAGGTTCGCCGTTCGTGCATGCTTCTTCCGGAGTAGATGGCGGCTCGCGTACCGTCTACCGGGTCGAGGGATGGCAGGGATCGGTCGTTGCGGACATCGTCGTTCTCGCGCTCGTCCTGGGAATGGTCGCCTTCACGTCGATCGGCAAGGGACCGATTCACGCGACAGTGGGCATCGGCTTCAGCGCATTCGTGATCGGCGTGACGGTTCGCGAGTGGTATCGAACTGCGCACCGCATCGAGACCGATGATTCGACATTGCTGTTCGTGTCGCGATTCCGCAAGGTGGAGGTCGCTTGGGCCGAGGTGGTCTCGGTCTCGCCGCCTCGACAGCTCAAGGGCATGTCCGGGCTCGTTTGGAGCCTCACGGAGGGGCGACGACTCCGCAGCAAACGCAATCTGGGCGGTATCCACCGGCTTGCCACCGAGCTGGAGCGGCGCGGTCAAGCTCAATCGGTAGAGATTTGATCCTTGATCGGTGGCCGACTCCGACGCTTGTACCGAACACGAAGACCAGTCGGAACTAGAGGAAGAAGCCGATCCGATCGATGATCACGTGGGTGCTGTTCGAGCCGCCGCGGATCTTGATCCGGCCGGTCGCATCCATCGGACAGATGACCATGTTCGCAATGATCTGACCGAGGCTCGACCAGTTGATGCTGGAGTTCCCGGGCCAGACTTGATCGGCTGCGAACGCCGCAACGAAGCCGCCCGTGCCTTCCGTCTCGGCCAGGGTGAGGTTGAACACGGCCGAGCGCGGCCCGGATACGCCATGTCGACGATCCGTTCCTCGCCGGGAGCGAGCTTGGTCGGCCCGCCCGAGCCTGCCAGGCGTGTGTCGTACACGCGCGGCGAGCTGAGGTTCGGCACGAACAGCTGGGTCGGGGGCACGTGCCCGATGGACACGCCGAAGATCGAGTCGGTCTTCGGGTTCGGGATGACGAAGCGCAACGAATACGTCGTCCGGGTGTTGACGAACACCGTGCTTCGTCCCGGCGAGCCGTCGAGATCGATGGTCTGGGTCTTGTTGCCCGGGCCCGCATCGAGGTTGGTGATCAGCGATTGGCCGATCGGCGTCGGACCCTCCATCCCACGCGAGACGAGGCTGAACGTCGGTGAACCTCGGTAGCTGATCTGGATCTGACGGATCACCGCGCCGGCCATGATCGGCAGCGACGCCTCGACCCACAGCCCACCGTTGTTGGCGTTGACGCCGACGACATCGTCGATCACGCGCGACGAGGGGTTCTGGGTGAAGAACGCCGTCGCATCGAGCGGCAGGTACGTGCATTGGCTGACCATCGTGGCCAGCGTCTCCGGATGCGGAATGTCGAGCTTCGGTACTCCGGCCGCGGATGCATCGCCGCTCTGCATCGCAGTGACTGCCGCCGATCCGCCCGCGACGGCTCCGAGTCCGCCGGCGAGGAGCAACCGCCGCGACACCCCCGCCGGATCACGATCTTGAACACCCTCGAGTTCGGCCATGAGCCCTCCCCTGCTGTGACGCTGCACGGACCGTACCACCGGCCACGAGAGCCATCATCCGGTGTCGATGGCGGTCGGGCGGAACGGCCGATCTCCACCGATCTGGGAGGCTGACCGCATGAGGCCGATGCCGCCCCCGAGGGAAGTACCGCAGCACGGCCGGGGGACAACGCTGGTGGGCGTCGCGTTGTTG
Source organism: Ilumatobacteraceae bacterium (assembly GCA_025463425.1). Lineage (GTDB taxonomy): Bacteria > Actinomycetota > Acidimicrobiia > Acidimicrobiales > Ilumatobacteraceae > WLMZ01. The sequence continues at coordinate 6,417 of JAOBWQ010000169.1, forward strand.
GTGCTGCCGACGATGGCCTGCGTGGCGATCCTCGCTCTCGGCTTTGGCGCGGGCACAACTTGCACGGACGCCGTGAGCGGCAGAACGTTGTCGACGTATCCGTGCGTGCGCGTCACCTACGCAGTCGAAGTCTGTATTGCCACGGAGATCGCACTCGCCGCCGTGGGGCTGCTGCTCCGGCCGTGGCGACGCTCCTCGCCCGCGACCGTGATCGTCCTGGCCGCGCTGGAAGTAGTCGTGCTCGTCGCAGCCGCAATCACGGCCCTCGCTGCGGGATAGAGCCTGCGCGGGCCAAGGTGCGGTCGTGTTCTCATCGAACCCAACGGCCAAGGACGCCCAGGCACCAAGCGTCAGATCGGCTGTGCTGGCGCTGAGTCGTGAAGGGAACTGCGGTCCGGGCTCTGACGTCCAATGGTCATGAATCGGACGCGGCTGGCAGTACTTCTCGCTCTCTGCAGTGCTGGGTGCGCGTCAACGGCAAGCACCATGCCCTCCATTTCTACAACGCCGACGGTTCACGTCCCTGCGGTCACCACACTGCAGAGTGACGACGGCGTCGTCTCCACCGAGGAGAGGCCGCATTCCGGCTCCGCAAGCACCATGCCGCAGAGTCGTGCGGGAGAGACCACGCTTCCGACAGAGCTGCGAATCCTCGATGCGGCACTCGGATGCGGTCCGACCGACGCGCCCTTCGTCGACGTCACGGTCATCTCTCCGATCAGTCGCACCGTCATCGCCGAGATCTGGTTCGACGGCCATCCGTTCGGTCGATCCGAGCCGGATGTCCTTCAGCCGGGAACCGCATCGACGTTCGGCTTCTTTCCGGCGGCAACTGGGCTCTACGGCACCACGGTCGAGCTACGAATCGCTACCGCTACGCAACCTGCAACCGTTCTGGCTGCTGCACAGCTCTCGCTGACTCTTCCCGACGACGTGTTGTGCGGGTGATCCGGCGCGGCCCAATGGCCCCCGACCGATGATGGTTGCCCGAAACGTGGGAACATCGATCATGACTCGGTTCGTCCCTGGAGCCGCTGCCCTGCCGCGACTCTCGGTGAAGGTGGCCGTCGTGATGGCCCTGTTGGGTGCAGCTGGATGCTCGAGTGATGACTCGTCCAATCCGTCGACCGCTTCGCAGCCGATCGTCGCGACCACCGCAGTAGCCGCCGACGCGACCGTCGTGAGTACGACGTCCGCTGCGACCACCGTGGTGACGACGTCGCCGAGCAGCCCGGCGTCTGACCAGACCGCATACTGCGAACAGGTGGCACGTTTCAGCGGAGCCCACCCGGAGTCATATGTCGGCTCGGCCGAGCAACTGGCGGATGTCGCAGCCCTCATCGACGTGGCACCGGAAGATGTGATCGCGCCGCTCAGAACCTTCGCTCAGTTCCTGCGCTCCGGCGCGATCACGGCGGAAGACCCCAACTCCAACGTGGTCGAGAATTGGCCGCCTGCAGTACAGGACGCGATCAAGGAGATCACGACGTACGACGAGGATTCATGCTGACGACTCTCGATGGGGTCGACTCGAACGCTACGCACCCTTCTGCCACACGGAGACGTGCGAGGTGCAGCTGCTCGTGAACGGCTCACGATGCCAGTTGCTCCATCGCTGGGTGAGCGACATCCAGGCAAGTTGGGCCATCAAGTCCAGCTCGGCGGGCCAGGCGTAGCGATGGGCAGAGTTGAAGGTCTGCGCACAGCCATCGTTGATCCAGTAGTGGTGGGAGACGAGGAGTTGATTGGCGAGGTCGTACTCGTCGAAGCCGAGGTGATCGCCGGACACGTCGTGAGCACGGATGACCTCACCAGGTGGCAGGCGCTGCAGATCGGGGATCAAGTTCTCGACCACGAAGCAACCGCCGGATCGCAGGTGGGTCGCCGCGTTCTGGAAGCACTCGACCTGAGCCTGCTGGGTGAGAAGGTTCGAGATGGTGTTGTAGACCAGATAGACGAGCCCGAAGGTTCCGTCGACCCGTGTCGTGGCCATGTCGCCGATCGTGACCGGGATGCGTTCTGAGCCAGGCTTGGCCATGAGCTGATCGACCATCGACCGTGACATCTCGATGCCGCACACGTCGACACCGCGGGCGCTCAGCGGCAGCGCCACCCGGCCGGTCCCGATGGCGAACTCGAGAGCCCGATCCGTGCCGGCGAGATCGCTCAAGAACTCGACGGTCGGTCCGAGGACAGCTTCATCGAACATCGCCGCCGAGGTCTCGTCGTAGTTGCGGGCGATGTCTCCGCTGAAGATGCCGTCGGACACGCACGGACTCTTTCACCACGCCGGAGAAGACGCCACCGAGTTTCCGCTCAGAGAAGCACGACGCAGAGCGGCTGACCGCGCGGCGACGGCTCTGCAAGGCTGAACTTCGTCACGAGGCTCCGGGAGGCAGGCATGCGTTCGTTCAGATTGGTTCACGTTGGGGTTGCTGCGGCGCTGGCGGCGGCTGCGGTCACCGCGGTGGGGCTGGTGGAGTCGGTGACCGCAGCGGGTTCGACGTCTTCGGTGTTCACTCCGATCGTGCCGTGCCGGCTCGCTGACACCCGCCCCGCGCCGGACAACGTCGGCGTGAGAAGCACACCGATCGCCGCCGGTGAGACGGTCACGTTTCAGGTGACGGGCACCAACGGGCGATGCACGATCCCTGCCGACGCGACGGGAATCGTTGCGAACGCGACCGCGGTGAACGCCACGGCGGCGAGCTTCGTGACCTTTTGGCCTTCGGACGCAGCCCTGCCCCTGGCATCGAACCTCAACGTCACCGCCGGAAGCGCGCCGACGCCGAACCAGGTGACCGTCGCCCTGTCCGCTGGTGGCGCGGTGAACGCGTTCAACCTGGCAGGGACCGTCGACGTGCTGATCGACATCGTCGGCTACGACGAACCCGGTAGCGGTGGTGGGAAGGGTGACAAAGGCGACAAGGGTGACACCGGCCCCGCAGGTCCGGCGTGTCCCGCGACGGGGTGCGTGCTGTACGTCCCTGCGTCTTCCGCGTTCCAGCGTTCCCCCGCCACAATCCTCACGGATGGTTGTGTCCTGGAGGCGACCATCGCCATCCTCGGCCTGCCACTGCCCGAGGGAGCGATCCTCCAGGACGTAGCGGTGCGGTACTACGACGAGGACGCGGGCAACGGCGCGGCCAACTCGTCGTCGGCGATTCTCCTTCGCGGGAGAGCAGGTTCGCACGGCGGGGTCACCGCCTCGTCGGCAGTGAAGACCGCCGACGACGATCACGACATCGATCTGATCCTGAACACGTTCGCGACCGCGCCGGTCGAAGGGCCTGATCAGTACGTCGTCGAGTTCGGAGCGGGCGGGCCGACGCAGTACTTCTGCGGCGTCAAGGTGACCTACGGATTCTGACTCCCCTGGGTGTCCTCGGCCAGGAACTCAGTCGGCGTCCCAGGAAGTCAGTTGACGTCCCAGGAAGTCAGTCGGCGTCCCTGCGGAATCTGGCGACTCCCCACGGAGTCACCCCGGCCAGGAGGTTGACTCCGCAGGGAGTCGACTTCCGGGGGAGTCAGTTGCGGCGGGCGTCGAGGTCGCGGAGGGCGGCTTCGAGGTCGAAGTCACCTTCGGGTGTGGGGACGGCGTAGGGGAGGTCGCCGTCGACGTCGTCGACTCGGATCGGTCCTGCGGGTTGGATGGTGCCGTCGGGGCGGTGGAACCAGAGGTCGCCGCGAGGGTCGCCGGTGATGGTCCAGCCGCCTTCGTGCATCAGTCGGTGATGGGTGCGGCACAAGCAGATCAGGTTCGACTCGACCGTCGACCCGTGGTCGAGCCAGTGCACGATGTGATGAGCATCGACCCACGCCGTGTGCTGACATCCGGGGAACCGGCACCCGTGAT
>JAOBWQ010000190.1 GCA_025463425.1 Ilumatobacteraceae bacterium
GGTGATCGACCTCGATGTTCGACGCGGCAACGTGGAGCTCGCGATCGAGGTCTCCAAGGCCGATGGCGAGCCGCTGGGTGCCGAGGTGGAGAGCGCGGTCTTCGACCGTGTGCGCACCTGCGACAACCACTGCGAGTTCTGCTTCATCTACCAACTCCCCAAGGGACTTCGCAAGAGCCTGTACCTGAAGGACGACGACTATCGCTTGAGCTTCCTGTACGGGAACTTCACGACACTCACCCGGTTCACCGAGGCCGATCTGGAGCGGGTCGTCACCGAACGGCTGTCGCCGCTGCACGTCAGCATCCACGCCACCGACGCCGACGTGCGCAGCCGCATGCTGCGCAACCCCCGCGGCGGGATGAGCCTGCGCTGGTTGCGCGCGCTGCTCGACCACGGCATCACCGTGCACGGCCAGATCGTGGTCTGCCCCGGCGTCAACGACGGAGCGGTCCTGGCCGACACGCTGGCCGGCGTCCTCGACCAGTACCCCGAGCTGGCTTCGGTGGCAGTCGTGCCGCTCGGGTTGAGCAAGTTCAACACCGAGCCGGCGATGCGCATGCACACGCTCGAAGAGGCCGAGACGGTGCTCGATACCGTGCACGACTGGCAGGACATCTTCCTGACCGTGGTCGGGCACCGGATGGTGCTTGCCGCCGACGAGTACTACCTGATGACCGGGCGGCCGTTCCCCGCTGCAGACACCTACGCGGGGTTCGACATGCACGAGGACGGCATCGGCATGGCGCGCACGTTCACGATGGAGTTCACCGGCGAGGTCGACGCTCCCGTCGGACCGCAGAGCGGCTTCTTCGCCTGGGTCGATGGCGCCCCGGCAGCCGGCTATCGCGCCCCGCGCAACCCGGCGGGCGACACCGGCATGCGTGGATGCGGCGACAACGCCGGCGCCGCCTCCGGAAGTGTGCAGCTGCGGCCCCGGGCCACGGCACCGATCGGCATCCTCACCGGCGAGTTCGGTGCGCAGGTCCTCGCACCACTGGTTCGCGACCTGCACCGCGACGACGTCCGCGTCATTCCGGTTCGCAACGACTTCTTCGGTGGCAACACCGCCGTCACCGGCCTGATGGTGGGTGAGGACGTCGCTCGTGTGCTGCACGACGAGCCGCTCGGCCACCGCTACCTGCTCCCCGATGTGTGCCTCAGCGAGGGTCGCTTCCTCGACGGCACCACGATCGATTCGCTGCCCCGTTCGGTGGAGGTCGTGCCCACCAACGGCATCGCCCTCCGCCAGGCCCTGGGGATCACCGGCACCGGGCCGAAGAAGCTCTTGGAGATGCGGCGATGACCGAGACGAAGACCAACACCGAGACCAACACCAGCCTGCCGACCGTCGTGATCGTCGGCCGCCCCAACGTCGGCAAGAGCACGCTGTTCAACCGCATCGTCGGTGAGCAGGTGGCCATCGTCGAGGACCGCCCCGGGGTCACCCGCGACCGCAAGGAGATCGAGGCCGAGTGGTTGGGCCGGCCGTTCCTGATGGTCGACACCGGCGGATGGTTGCCGACCGGTAGCGAGCTCGATGCCAAGGTCAGCCGCCAGGTCGAGGCTGCGGTCAAGAAGGCCGATCTCGTGATGTTCGTCGTCGACGGCTCCGTCGGTCTCACCGACGACGACGAGTCGATCGCGATGTGGTTGCGCAAGATCAAGCCGCCGGTGCTCCTGGTGACCAACAAGGTCGACAACGATCGCCGCGAGCGCGACCGCTGGGAGTTCATGGCCCTCGGGCTCGGCGACCCGCTCCCGGTCAGCGCCCTGCACGGTCGACGCGCGGGCGATCTGCTCGACGAAGTGATCGCGCGCATCCCCGACGTCAGTGCGGCCGGCGTAGCTGCCCTGGAGGAAGAGGATCCGGACTGGGTCCCGCCGGAGATCGCTCCGCCCCGCGTCGCATTGGTCGGCCGGCCGAACGTCGGCAAGAGCACCCTGTTCAACCGCCTCGTCGGCTCGGACCGATCGGTCGTGCACGACATGCCTGGCACCACGCGCGACGCGATCGACACCCTCGTCGAGACGCCCGACGGCCCGATGGTGTTCGTGGACACCGCCGGCATGCGCCGCAAGAGCAAGATCGACGACTCCGCCGAGTACTACTCGTTCGTCCGCTCACTGCGCGCGATCGACGACTCCGACATCGCGTTGTTCATCATCGACGCGACCGAGGGCGTCACCGGGCAGGATCAGCGCCTGGCAGAGCGCGTCGACGCGGCCGGATGCCCGATCGTGCTGCTGCTCAACAAGTGGGAGCTGATCGACGACGCCGATCACCGCCTCGACATCCTGGCCGACGTCAAGCGCAAGCTCGGCTTCATCGGTGATGCCCCGATCCTGAAGATCTCCGCGTTGAGCGGCATGGGCGTGCACAAGTTGGCTCCGATCCTGCACGACGCGATCGAGCAGTACCACCGCCGAGTCCCCACCCGTGACGTCAACAAGGTGATCGCCGCGGCGCAGCAGAAGCAGCCCGCGCCGGGCGGGATCCGCGTCCTGTACGCGCTCCAGGGGGCGACGGAACCACCGACGTTCACGTTGTTCGTCAACCGTGAGCTGCCCCAGACGTACCTGCGCTACCTCGAGCGCAGCATTCGCGAGGCGTTCGAGTTCGGCTCGACCCCCATCAAGCTGCGCGTTCGGCGCCGCACGGAGTAACCCGATGCACCGGTGTCCAGATGCCTTGGTGTGAGGACTGCGCCAAGTACCACGCTCCGTCGGCGCTGTCCGAGGTCGGTGCCTGCCCGTCGTGCGGCCGTGTCCTGGAGGCTCCGGCCCCGTCACCGTTGGTCACGGGCAAGAACCTCGACCTCAAGAAGCTGGCCGCAGGAGGCGATGCCGATGCCGATGATCCGGGCGCGCCGTGGCACTTCAAGCTGCTGATGGTGCTCCTCGTGCTGTACTTCATCTGGCGGATCGTCGATCTCTTCCTGTGACCTGAGGACCGATGAGTAGAGCGCACGCTGCGAAATGAGTAAGCGTTGCTCATCTGCTTCGTGACGGCGTGCCTCATCATGAGCTGCACCGCACACATGCAATGAACCTCAGGAGCAGCAATGAGTGACCAGCCAGGCTTCCCCGGCCAGCCGAACTTCCCCGGTCCGGCGCAGTATCCCACCGCCCCCGGCTACCCGCCGGCCCCCGGGTACCCCCCGCAGGCCGGGTATCCGCCGCAGCAGCCGGGACAGCCGCAGCCGTTCGGCACGCCGTTCCAGGGCGGCTTCGGCCCGCCTCCCGGTGGACCGAACACCGCCTTCGGTGGTGGCGGCTGGGCACCCGTGCCGCAAAAGGGTGGAAACGGTGGGCGTACCGCACTGGTCATCGTCACGCTGATCGTGGTCGTCGGCCTCAGCGTCGGCGGCTGGCTCGTCACTCGCAGTGCGGAGGACAAGGCCCTGGACACCCTCCGGACCGTCCCCACCT
>JAOBWQ010000194.1 GCA_025463425.1 Ilumatobacteraceae bacterium
GCCGACGTCGGCGCGCATGCCGGTCTCCTCAAGCACCTCACGGATCGCGCAGTCCATCGCCGTCTCACGACGCTTGCGCTTGCCCTTAGGCAGCGACCAGTCGTCACGTCGCGGCCTGTGCACGAGCAGGACCTCGACATGATTGCTCGTGCTGCGCCAGACCACACCTCCGGCCGCTTCGATCATGCGATCGAGCCTAAGAACCATCACGTACCGCTGTGGGGGATGGTCCGTGAACGAACGGTGGCTCGAAGGTGAACACTTGGCATCCAACTGGGGTGCAGCCCGTGCCGACCGGCGCGCGGGTCGGATCACGAGATGAGCGCCGGTACGGTCCTCGCGCGATGTCACCTCGTCCGACCGCTGTTGTCATCGACGGTGTTGATCGCAATGCCGTCGTCGAGACCTTGATGGAGCTCGGCTTCGAGTTCGACCAGAGCATCGACGCGCAGATGACGACGCTCGACACGTTCGACGGTCGGCTCCACCGTGCCGGCCTCCGATTGACGCTGCTCGATGCCGATCGGCTGACGGTGGAGCTCGCTCAGCCGGGCGCATCTGCGCGTGCATCGATCGTGACCCGACCGCAGTTCGCGACGAACCTCCCCGACGGGATCATTCGTTCGACGGTCGAGGCGGCGGTCGGTGTGCGGCCGCTTCTGCCTGTGCTCCGCTTTCGAGCGCTGACGACTCGGGCCGTGCACAGCGAAGGCGATCGTGTGCTGGCCGAGGTCGCGCTCTACGAACGCATCGGCGTCGTGGGCGGCGAACCAACCAATGAGCCAGCGGTCACCGGATTGATCGAGCTGCGAGGCATGGCCGGTTCACCGAAGCCGGCCCGACGCGCCGTCAAGGCCCTGGCCGCGCTGGAGCTCGATCCCATCGACGGCGACGCGTTCGATGTCGTTGCGGGAAGCGTCGGCGTCGTGTTGGACGGCGGCGCTCGGCCCGCCAACGTGGTGCTCGATGTGGACGGGCAGGCGGTGGCCGGCGTGCGAGAGGTGCTCGTCAACCTCGCGACGTCGATCGAGATCAACTGGCAGGGCACGGTCGACAACGCCGACACGGACTTCTTGCATGATCTGCGCGTCGCCGTGCGGCGGACTCGATCGATCATCGCGCAGACGAAGGGCGTGCTCCCGCCGTCGGTCGCGGTCCGCGCGAACCGGCGGTTCACGTGGCTCAGCGATCTCACGGGTCCGGCGCGCGACCTCGACGTCTACCTGCTCGAATGGGACGACTACACCGACGCTCTCGACGCGGACTCCGCAGCGGCCCTCGAGCCCGTGCGCGCCCTCCTCCTGGAACGGCAGGTCGCCGCCCACGCCGAGTTGACTCGCGCGCTCTTGACACCCAAGGGCGCTGACCTCCTGGCCACCTGGCGCGACGAACTGACCGACGTCTCGACGTTCGAGCCCCAGGGCGAACACGCGGAGAGCGCGCTCGGCAGCGTCGTTCGCCAGCGGATCATCCACGCGCAGTCCACCCTGATCGACCTCGGACGACTGATCGAGCCGGAAACGCCCGCGGAGCAGGTGCACGGTCTGCGCAAGGATGCAAAGCGGCTGCGCTACCTGCTGGAGTGCTTCGCCTCGATCCTCGCCGACGGACCGCGCAAGAAGTTCGTCAAACGTCTCAAGGCGCTGCAGGACAACCTCGGCACGCACCAGGATGCCGAGGTCCATGTCGCGCTGCTGCGCGAGATCGCTGGTGAGCTCGGCGCGAGCGCCCACGCCGAGACGCTCGATGCGCTCGGACAGCTCACCGATCGGCTCGAGGAGATCCGCCTGACCGCGCGGGCGAAGTTCGCGTCCCGGTTCGCGACCTACGACACCGAGACGACGATGACGTTGTTCGACGAGATGCTCGAGGGCCTCGATCCCTGAGGCGCGCGGTCAGTACGAGCGCGGCAGGGAGAGGGTGTGCTGGGCCACGAAGTTGAGGATCATCTCGCGGCTGACGGGTGCGATGCGCAGCAGCCGCGACAGTCCCCACAGGTCGGCGAGACCGTACTCGCTGGTCATCCCGTTGCCGCCGTGGGTCTGGATGGCCGTGTCGAGGCAGCGGTAGCCGGCCTCGGCGGCCGCGTACTTCGCCATGTTGGATGCCTCGGCGGCGATCGAGCTGGAACCGTCGTGGTCGTGTGCCCAGGCCGCCTTGAGCATCATCAGCCGGGCGAGCTCGAGATTGATCTTGGCCTCGGCGAGGGGGTGGGAGATGCCCTGGTGCGAACCGATCGGAACGTCCCAGACGCGGCGATCCGTGGCGTACACCGCTGCGCGGCTGAGGGCGTAGCGGCCGATCCCGGCACACAACGCTGCACCGGTGATCCGTTCCGGGTTCAACCCGTGGAACACGACCCGCAGACCGTCTCCCTCGTCACCGAGCCGGCGGCTCACGGGCACCTCGACGTTGTCGAAGAACAGCGTGAACTGCTTCTCCGGTGAAGCGATCTCGACCGGGATCAGGACGCTCTCCAGCCCTGCGGACGCGGTGTCGACGATGAGCAATGAGAGCAACGCCCGCCCGGACCCTTCGTCGGTGCCGGTGCGGACCACGACCAGGATCTGCTCGGCCTCGTCGACGCCCGAGATGAAGGTCTTGCCGCCGTTGAGTCGGTAGATGTCCCCGTCGCGGACCGCCGTGGTGTGCAGCCGGTGGGTGTTCGAGCCGGCGTCGGCTTCGGTGATCGCGAACGCCATCTTCCCGCCCTCGGCCATCGAGGGGAGCCATTCGGCGCGTTGCTCGTCGGTTCCGAAGCTGGCGATCAGCTCCGCGCAGATCGCAGCCGAGACGAGGATCAGCAGCAGCGGACAGCCCGCGGTCGCCACTTCCTCGCAGACGATGGCGAGCTCGGTGATGCCGGCGCCGCCGCCCCCGTACTGCTCCGGCAGGTGCACGCCGAGGAAGCCGAGCTCCCCGATCGCATTCCACAACTCGTCGAGCTTGGCGCCGCTCCGGACCGCATCGGCGTAGTAGCGGTGCCCGAACTGCGCGGCCACATCGCCGACGGCTTCACGCAGCAATCGATGCTCATCTGTCTCGGCGAAATCCATGGCTGCTCCTGACGGATCCGTCCGACGTGATCGGTGCGATCACGTGTGAACGATCAACAACACTATTCTCCGCCTCTCGGGGCAAGCGCGCGCCGGCCGGGGGGACGATGAACATCGATGCACTGTGCGACGACCTGCTGGCCGAGCGAGCAGAGCTGTTCGGGTACGTCGATCTCGTCGGCGACGACTGGCAGGTTGCGACCCCGGCGGACGGCTGGACCGTGCACGACCAACTCACCCACCTCGCGTGGTTCGACGGGGCAGCCACGCAGGCCATCATCGACCCGGTCGCGTTCTGCGCCGATCGGGACCGGATGCGCAGCGAAGTCGAATACTTCGTGGACTCCGTCCGTGCCGACAACACAGCGCGTTCGACTTCCGAGGTCCGTGACTGGCTCTCCTCGACGGGCCCCGCACTGGTTGCTGCTGCACGGGTGGCGGACCCGACGGTGCGGGTTCCGTGGTACGGACCGGACATGACCGTGGCGTCCTCGGTCACGGCGCGGATCATGGAGACGTGGGCGCACGGACAAGACATCGTCGACACGGTCGGTGCGCAGAGGGCACCGAGCCCCCGTTTGCGTCACGTCGCTTTCCTCGGTTGGCGGGCCCTGCCGTTCAGCTTCGCTGCTCACGATCGGCACGTGCCGACAGAGCCGGTGCGGGTGGAGGTCGACGACCTCGTGTTCGGGCCCGCCGAAGCGACGAACGTGGTGCGCGGGACTGCTCTGGACTTCTGCCTGCTCGTCACCCAACGTCGCCACCTCGCGGACACCGACCTCCGCGCCGAGGGGCCCGTGGCGGCCGAATGGCTCACGATCGCGCAGGCCTTCGCCGGCCCCCCAGGGTCTGGCAGGCGTCCCGGCCAGTTTCGCTGACGCGGCAGCCGAGCGTGCCGAGCGTGCGGGTCAGAGGAGGGCGCCGGCGATCGCATCGGCGATGAAGGTGCCGTACCTCTGAGGGGTCCAGTTGCGCCGACGGACGAGGAGGTCGTAGAGCTCGGGTGAGCTGTACGTCCACAGCACGTCGCTGGCCTCGGACAGGCGGATGCCCGGGCGGGTGTGTCCGCCGCGGACGAGGGTGCGCGCGTTGCGCGTCATCCGGGTGTGCCGATCGCGGTCGAGGTCGCGGAGCAGAGCGGCTGCGGTGGAGTCGCCATCGGCCGCGCCACGGAGCAGGAGCAGGATCGGCGCGACGCGTGGCGCAACCTCGGCGGTCAGGCGACCCCATCCCGCGATGATCTTGCGGGGATCTGGTTCGGTGGCCTGCAGCGAGTCGGAACGTTGTTCTGCGGGCACGGGGCCTTGCCCGCCGAGCGCCCGTTCACACAGGGCGCGCACGAGGCCGGCCTTGCTTCCGT
>JAOBWQ010000197.1 GCA_025463425.1 Ilumatobacteraceae bacterium
TCGGTCGAGCCGTCGAGCGTCCAGCCGAGGCCGTGCTCGACGAGCTCGGCGGCATCGCGGAAGTTGAACTCGACCGGAGCGACCGACGCATCGAGCGTGACGTGGAAGTCATAGTTGAAGTCGCTGCCGAACGACGAGTACCACGGGAACGTCCAGCCCCGCTCGGCCTTGTAGCGCTCGATGGTCGCAAGCGGCGCCCGGGAGACGACGGCGAACGACGTGCTGCGCGCGTGCAAGTGGGTCAGCAACCCGTCGGACACCTCGTCGGCGGCGGCGGTGCAGCTGGAGCACCCGTCCTCCCACGCCGGATCGAACATGAAGTGCTGCACGATCAGCTGCCGTCGGCCGTCGAAGAGGTCTGCCAGCGACAGTAGTCCGTCCGGTCCGTCGAACTCGTAGGTCTTCTCGACGGCCACCATCGGGAGTTCGCGACGTTGCGTGCTCAACGCATCGCGGGCCTTCGTCATGGCCTTCTCGGCAGCGAGCAGCTCGATCCGGGCCGAGCGCCACTGATCACGGTCGACGATCTCGGGAAGGGTCATCTCTGCACCTCTCGTCACGCGCGCCAGGCATTGGCGCCATCAGGGTCGACGCCCGCGGCGAGCGTGACTCATCGATGTTCGGTGAGTTCCCTCGCGCCGAGCCGGTCAGACCTGGATCAGCCGCGCCGCCACGGCGGCATCGGGGAGTCGATCCGTGGCAGCTCTGACCGCACCACGCCGAACCGGTCGTCGCCCGCCATCCACTGATCGTGAGCGAGGTCGAGCTCGTCGTGGGTTCGACCGACGAAGTTCCACAACATGCTGATGCGCGCTTCGAACGGCGCGCCACCGAGGAGCAGCAGACGCGTCGGCTCGGTCACCGTCAGCGCGATCTCGTCGCGGCCGACAGGGAGGTACCCGAGATGACCGGGTCTGACCACAGCGCCGTCGATCTCTACCGCGCCCTCCATCACGACGACGGCGTGCTCGAAAGTGGGTTCGAGGGCGAGCTCTGCGGCGCCGATCCGCAACGCGACGTCGATGCCGAAGTGATCCGTGTCGCGCCGCGCCCGCGATGCCGCACCGCCGAACGCACCGACGAGCACGGTCCCCTCGCCGTTTGCCATCTCGACACGAGGAAGGTCGTCGTGGTGTTCGAACGCCGGCGCCCCGTTGCGTGTCGCATCCGGTTGGGCGACCCACAGCTGAACGCCGTGTGCCCTGCCCGACCGGGCTCCGAGGCCCTCCTCGGAATGGGCGATCCCGTGCCCGGCCGTCATCAGGTTGAGCTCACCGGGCCGGATCAGTTGCTCGCTGCCCAGGCTGTCGCGGTGCAGCGCCTCACCCTCGAGCAACCACGTGACGGTCTGCAGCCCGATGTGCGGATGCGGTCCGACATCGCTGCCGACACCGATCGGCACATCGGCTGGGCCCATGTGGTCGACGAAGCACCACGCGCCCACGGTGCGCCTGCCGGCTCTCGGCAGCGCTCGACGCACCCGGAGATCTCCCACCATCGCAGAGTGGCTCTCGGTGACTTCGACCGATGTCGCGCTCACCAAGAGGTTCTACACGCGATGCGTGGCTCCTCGCACGAGCCTCGCACTCGGGGCCACGCTCCGCGTCAGCCGTCGCCGACGTTGGCGCCGTCGACGTCAGCCTCGAACGGGGTTTCCGAGACCGAGTCCGGAAACGCCTCAGGCTCCTCTTGGAGTGTGCGCTCGGCGAACGACTCGTCGGTCACGTCCGCATCGGCGAACGGTAGGCCGTGCGCCCGTGTCGGCGGCCACTCGGCATCCGCGGACAGATCGGCCTCGTCGCTGGTGACCACGTCATCCGTGCCCACCATGTCCTCGTCGAAGCTCTCCGCATTGTCCTGGTCGTCGCTCATGCAGACGCCGTACCCGCACCGGGGGACGGTCAACCGTGCCGAGCCACCCTGCGGCTCACTGAATGCCTGAGCTGAGCCCGAAGTCGATGCTCATCGCCGCGCCCGTGATCGGCGCCGAGGTCGGTTGGGCCAAGAACCACATCAGCTCGGCCACTTCGGCCGGCTCGATGAACCGCGCGTTGGTCCCCTGCGGGTACTTGGACAGCAGCTCGGCGAGATAGCCGTCCTGGTCGGTGCCGCCGTAGGCCTCGGCCTGGTATCGCAGCATCGGCGTCATCACGTCGCCGGGGCACACCGCATTGACGCGCACGCCGTCGGGAGCCAGGTCGAGCGCCAGCGTCTTGGCCAGCAGGACCACGGCACCCTTCGACGCGCAGTACACGGACGCGCCCTTGTTGGCCTGCAGGCCCGCATCGCTGGCGATCAGGGTCAGCGAACCACGGGTGACCCGCAGCGCCGGCACGGCAGCCTTGCTCGTGAAGAAGACACCCTTCACGTTGACGGCCATCACTCGATCGAACTCGAACTCGTCGACGTCGTCGATGGGCCCTTCGGTCCACAACCCGGCTGCCGCGATCGTGTGGTCCAACCGGCCGGCCCAGGCCAAGGTCGCGCGCACCGCAGCGTGGCAGGACTCCGGCCGGGTCACGTCACAGTGCACGGCGAGCGCGACCTCGCCGAGCTCGTCAGCCAGGGCCTCTGCCCGGATCTGGTCGTGGTCGGCGACGACGACCCGCCAGCCACCGGCGACGAAGCGCCGCGCCGCGGCAACACCCATTCCCCCCGCCCCGCCGGTGATCAGCACGACGGGGATCTCGGCGCCGTCGTCAGCCGATGTCGTGTCGCTCACGAGCGTCCTCCCGGAGCGTGGTCCTCCGCGATCGAGTTCCCGCCATCGATCACCAGCATCTGGCCCGTCACGTAGGAGGCCACCGGCGAGGCGAGGAACACCACCGCACCCGCGATCTCATCGGGTCTGCCGCTGCGCCCGACGGGGGTCGCCGCACCGGCTCGACGCTCGCCGTCGGACGCCGAAGCGCCCGTGTCGATCCAACCCGGCGCCACGGCGTTGACCGTGATGCCGGCCTTGGCCACCTCGATCGCCAGGGCGCGGGTCATCCCGACCACGCCCGCTTTGGCGGCTGCGTAGGCGCTGCCGTCGGTGAAGGCCGACACCGGGCCCGAGGTCGAGGCGACGTTGACGATCCGGCCGTAGCCGGCGGCGCGCATGATCGGCACCGCGGCCCGGCAGACGAGGAACGACGTACCGAGGTTGCGCTGGATGGTGTCGTTCCACTCGGCGTGGCTGAGCTGATCCAGCGGGCGCGCCGCGTCGGAGCCGGCGCCGACCGACGTCATGCCGGCGTTGTTGACCACGATGTCGAGCCGGGGCCGCCACGCCGCGAGCCCGGCGAACAGCCGGTCGACCGCGGCAGGATCGGTGAGGTCGGCGACGAAGCCCGCTGCACGCTCGCCGAGCTGTGACGCTCGTCGAAGGATGCGATCCGTCGTCGCCACGAGCGCGACGTCGACGCCCTCGGCCGTGAGCGCGGTGGCGATCGCGAAGCCGATGCCGTCCGGATTTCCAGCGCCCGTGACGAGGGCAACGTGTCCGCTGAGGTGGGTGGGCATCCGGCCAGTACAGCACGTCGGGCACCGTCGTCCTCGGACACGACTGCGTCGGGATGGTGCACAATGTGCCGGGGATCTCCAAAGCCGGGGCACGGTTCGAACCGAGGACGATGACATGACGACCGCATTCGTGCTGTCCGGCGGAGGCAACCTCGGCGCGGTGCAGGTCGGCATGATGCGCGCCCTGTTCCGCGCGGGGATCCGACCGGACCTCATCGTCGGCACGTCCGTCGGCGCGTTGAACGGTGGATGGCTCGCCGGCCGCGGCGCGACCGCCGATCTCGACGAGCTCGGTGCGCTGTGGACCGGGTTGCGACGCGAGGACGTCTTCCCGACCCAGTGGCTCGGCGGACTGCTGGGTTTCGTCGGGCGCCGCGACCACCTGGTGCCGGACTCCGGGCTGCGCAAGATCCTGCATCGCTCGCTCGGGTTCGAGCGGTTGGAGAACTCGCTCATCCCGTTCCACGTCGTCGCGACCGACCTGCTGTCCGGCGTCGACGTGCTGCTCAGCCGGGGCGACGCCGTGGACGCGATTTGTGCGAGCGCGGCGATCCCGGGCATCTTCCCGGCGGTGCAGATGAACGACAGGACCCTCGTCGACGGCGGCGTGGTCAACAACTGCCCGATCTCGCACGCCGTACTGCTCGGCGCGACGCAGGTGTGGGTGCTGCCGTGCGGCTACGCGTGCGCGCTGCCTCACCCACCGAAGGGAGCGCTCGGCACGGCACTCCACGCGATCAGCCTGCTGGTGCAGCAACGGCTGAAGATCGATGCCGAGCGCTACGCGGGCTCGTGCGAACTGCGCATCGCTCCTGTGCTGTGCCCGATCACCGTCCCACCGACGGACTTCGGCCACGCGGCGCAGCTGATCGCCGACTCCGACGCGCTCACCTCGACCTGGCTCACCGACCCTTCGTCGCTTGCCGGCCGAGACGTCGATCCGCTTGGCCCGCATGCCCATGCAGGGGGCTAACCTGGACGAATCTGACGGACCGTCAGAAAGCATGTCTCGCGAGGGGATCGCCATGGGGAATCCAGTCATCGTCGAAGCCGGGCGCACCGCCATCGGCAAGCGCAACGGCCAGTTCGCCGACTTCCATGCCGCGAAGCTGTTGGGCGCCGCGCAGGTCGGTGTCATGGAGCGTGCCGGGATCGACCCGGGCACCGTCGGCCAGGTCGTCGGCGGCTGCGTCACCCAGGCCGGTGAGCAGACCAGCAACGTCGCTCGCACCGCTTGGCTCGAGGCCGGCCTCCCCTATCAGGTCGCCGGCACGACGATCGACTCCCAGTGCGGCAGCAGCCAGCAGGCGAACCACATGATCCACAACATGATCCACGCCGGTGTCATCGACATCGGCCTCGCGTGCGGTGTCGAGCACATGAGCAAGGTCTGGCTCGGGGCTGCGACGCCACGCACGCCTGAGGGCGAGCTGATCAACGGCAGTGGCAAGCCGGCCGACTTCCCGTGGGACATGGGCGACCAGTTCACCTCAGCGGAGCGCATCGCCGCCAAGCGGGGCATCACCCGCGAAGATGTCGACTTCCTCGGCCTGATCTCGCAGCAGAAGGCGATCAAGGCCACGGCCGAGGGCCGCTTCGAGAGCCAGATCATCCCCGTCACCCTGGTCGACGCCGACGGCAACAAGACCGTCGTCGACCGCGATGGCGGCCTGCGCGAGACCACCGCCGAGAAGCTGGCGACGCTCAAGCCGGTGATGGAAGGTGGCATGCACACCGCAGGCAACAGCAGCCAGATCAGCGACGGCGCAGCCGCAGTGCTCTGGATGAGCGAGGAGCGCGCCAAGGCCGAAGGTCTGCGGCCCCGTGCCCGCATCCTGGCCCAGTGCCTCGTCGGCAGCGATCCGTACTACCACCTCGACGGTCCGGTCGATGCCACGGCGAAGGTGCTCGCCGACGCCGGCATGACGATGAACGACATCGACCTGATCGAGATCAACGAGGCGTTCGCTTCGGTCGTGCTCAGCTGGGCGAAGGTCAACAACATCTCGCGCGACGACCTCGTCGACAAGGTCAACGTCAACGGGGGCGCAATTGCGCTGGGTCATCCCGTCGGCTCGACGGGCAGCCGGTTGATCACCACCGCATTGCACGAGCTCGAGCGAAGCGGCAAGGAGATCGCGCTCGTCACCATGTGCTGCGGCGGGGCCATCGCCACCGGCACCATCCTGCAGAGGATCTAGGCCCGCAGAGGATCTCGGCCTGCAGAGGATCTGAAACCACCACCGAACGCGCTCGACGAAGGGGAACCACCATGAGCACTGACATCACCCATCTGGGCCTGCCGATCGGCCACGCCACCGAGATCGACACACCTTGGGTCGACATCGCCGGGGGCCAGTTGCGCCTCGTCCATGCCGACGTCGCCAACGGCCTGTGGATCGTCGCCAACCGGTTCGAGCCGGGCATGGCCGTCACTCGCCACCGCCACACCGGTCCGGTCTACGCGTGGACGACCGCCGGCTGCTGGATGTATGCCGAGTACGGCGTGCGGTACGAGGCCGGCAGCTACATCTATGAACCCGCCGGATCCGTGCACACGCTGGTCGTGCCCGAGGACAACACGGAGCTGACCGAGGTGTTCTTCGTGATCCACGGCAACAACCTCGATCTCGACGACGACGACAACATCGTCAACATCATCGACGCGTCCAGCATCAGCACCGCCTACCGCTACCTGTGCGAGTCGCAGGGCAAGTCGGTGCCCGACTTCATCGAGCGCTGACGCCCGCCGCAGCACGTCAGGGGCTGTTCGCGACCCCATGGCTATGGTGGAGTCGTGGCACGGACGGCTCATGACACCCGCGACAAGCTGATCACCATCGGTCAGCACCTGTTCGCCGAACAGGGTGTCTTCCGCGTCCCGCTGCGCACAGTGATCGAGCGTGCCGGCCAGAAGAACACGAGCGCGCTGCACTACCACTTCGGCGGTCGCGAGGGTCTCCTCAACGCGATCATCGAACGACACAACGACGGCATCGAGGACGAGCGCGCCGAGATGCTGGCCCGGATCATCGCCGATCATGCCGAGCACGACATCGCCGAGATCGTGCGGGCGTTCGTGCTGCCGTTCGCGCGCAAGCTGGAGACCGAAGAGGGTCGCGAGTTCCTCCGCGTCATCGCCCAGCTGACCGACCTGTTCGACTTCTGGGACGACGGACCGCCGGGCACCCCACTGCAGGCGTACACGGCCATGGCGATGATCGCTGCGGCGATACCCGACCAACCGCCCGAGGTGCGCCACGAGCGGGTGACGACGATGCTGATGCTCGTCTCCGATGCGCTCGCGCTGCGCGCCCGGCAGATCGTCCAGGAACGCCAGCTGCATCTGTCCAACGACGCGTTCATCGCCAACCTGATCGACATGAGCGTCGGCGCACTGCAGGCGCCCAGCCTCGGCGCGTGATCCAGCACCTGCCCCGAGCACCGCGACAGCACATCCCCGCCGGCACGTTCGTGCAGGGTGACGACCACGCCTATCCCGAAGAGGCTCCCGCGCGCACGGTGTCCGTCGGGGCATTCGCGATCGATGCGCACGCCGTCACCAACACCCAGTTCGCCGCGTTCGTCGCCGACACCGGCCATGTGACGGTCGCCGAGCGCGATGGTGCATCCGTGTTCGTTCCGCTCGACCGGGCCGTCGATCTCGCCGATCCGACCCAGTGGTGGCGCCACGACCCGGGCGCCTCGTGGCGAAGACCGCGGGGGTCCGACGGTCGCCTCGACGACCCCGAGCTCGCCGACCATCCGGTCGTGTGCGTCACCGCCGACGATGCCATCGCCTATGCCCGATGGGCAGGCGGGCGGCTCCCAACCGAGGCGGAGTGGGAGTGGTCAGCTGCGGGCAGCATCGCGTTGCCCACCACCTGGCCGCTCGCCGCGGACGGGATGCTGTCGGCCAACGTCTGGCTCGGCGAGTTCCCGTGGCGGTCCATCCGTCGCGCCGCGCCGGGCACGATGCCGGTCGGCGCGTTCCCGGTCAACGGCTTCGGGCTGTTCGACATGCTCGGCAACGTGTGGGAGCTGACCTCTGACGACTGGTCCGCTGACCACCGGCCATCGTCACCCTGCTGCTCGTCGCGGCCCACGGACTCGGCGGCCAGCGTCGCCAAGGGCGGGTCGTTCCTGTGCGCCGCGAACTACTGCCGCCGATACCGGCCATCGGCCCGTCACCCGCAGCCCCGTACCGAGGCGGCTTGCCACGTGGGGTTTCGGTGTGCGTACCCACCGGGAAAGGTGGCCGGCGATGACTGAGGTGACCGCAACCAGCAGTGACGCCGCCAAGTCGGCTGCCCTCGGACGGATGAAGCTGTTCGCGCTCGGTCTGCTGTTGGCCGCAGCCGTGCTGTTCGCCGTCGCCCGGGCCAACGAGGACGGCAGCAGCGTCTGGGGGTACGTCCGCGCCTTCGCCGAGGCAGCGATGGTCGGCGCGTTGGCCGACTGGTTCGCCGTGACCGCGCTGTTCCGCCATCCGCTGCGGATCCCCATCCCGCACACCGCGATCATCCCCAATCGCAAGGACGAGATCGGCCGCTCGCTCGGCGAGTTCGTCGAGACCAACTTCATGTCGCGCGAGATCCTCGACGAGCGCCTTGCCGGCATCGATGTCGGTCGCCGCCTCGGTGAATGGCTGGCCGAGCCCGACCACGCCGTCCGCGCCTCGATCGCCGTCGCCGACGTGATCCGTGGCGCGATCGAGGTCATCGACGACACCCAGGTGCAGGAAGGCATCGAGCGGATCGTCGAGAGCCGGATCCGGTCGACGGCGATCGCGCCGTTGCTCGGCAAGACGATCGACCTCGCGATCGAGGGCGGGCACCACCAGCGCCTGCTCGACGCGATCTTCACCGCGCTGCAGGGGTTCCTCGCCGACAACCGGGTCACGTTCCGCGAGCGCCTGGAGCAGGAGTCCCCGTGGTGGGTGCCGGACTCGATCGACGACCGCATCTTCGCCAAGATCTACGACGGTGTCACCCGGTTCCTCGTCGACGTCGGCGTCGACGGCGATCACGAGGTGCGCCACTCGATCGAGCAGCGCGTCGAGTCGTTCGCCGACCGGCTGCGCACCGATCCGGACCTGCTGGCCAAGGGCGAGCAGCTCAAGGACGAGATCCTCGCCCACCCCGACGTGCAAGCATGGATCTCCTCGCTCTGGCGCGACGCCAAGCGCGGCCTGATCGACGCCGCGTCACGCCCGGAGAGCGAGCTGCGCGAGCGGATCGCGGTCTCGCTGGCCAAGCTCGGCGAGCGCCTACGCGACGAGCCCGAACTCCAGGCCAAGATCGACCGTTGGGTCACCCAGGCCGTCGGCTACGTGGTCGAGAACTACCGCAGCGAGGTCAGCAAGCTGATCGAGTCCACGGTCGCGCGCTGGGACGGTGAATCCACGAGCCGCAAGCTGGAGCTGCAGGTCGGGCGCGACCTGCAGTTCATCCGGATCAACGGCACCATCGTCGGCGGCCTCGCCGGCCTCGTGATCCACACCCTCGGCAACGCCTTCTTCTGACCCCGCCCCCCAGTTCCGCGCACGTTTTCTTCCCCCAAACCGACACTTTTCGTGCGGAGAACTGGGTCAGCCGACGACGCTGGGGTCGGGGACGTAGGTGCGCAGCAGCCACTGGAAGTAGTGCCATCCGGCGATGTGGGTGCCGACCGACTGGTAGGCGCGCGACGCCGCATCGTGGGAGATCTCGATGCCCCCGGGTGCCTTCATGTGGGCCTCGGCGGTGCGCTCCATCATCACGTAGAAGCCGATGCACTCGTCCACCGTCTGACCGACCGTCAGCAGCCCGTGGTTGCGCAGGATGACGGCCTTGGCGTCGCCGAGCGCGGCGCCGATCCGCTTGCCTCCGTCGATGGAGACGACATCGACCTCTTCGTCGTCGAACAGCTCGTGGTCGTCGTAGAACGCGCAGGACTCCTGCGTGATCGGGCGGAGCTTCTGCACCATCGCCGAGAACGGTGTGCCGTACGGGGTGTGGGTGTGTGCGGCCGACACGATGTCGGGGCGGGCCTCGTGGATCGGCCAGTGGATGTTGTGCGCAGCCTGGTTGATGCCACCGGTGCCCTCGACGACGACACCCTCCGGCCCCACCAGCACGAGATCGTCGACCGTGACGGTGCCGAACGGCTGTCCGTAGCGGGCAAGCCAGAAGTGATCCACGCGCTCCGGGTCGCGGGCGGAGATGTGCCCGTCGCCCAGCGCGCCCCAGCGCAGCGCGCCGAACACTCGGTAGCCGAGCGCGAGGCGGGTCTTGCGATGCGCGCGCAGCTCGCCGACATCGGTGATGTCAGGTTCATACGCGTGCGGGTCCAAGAACGGGTATGTCATGGGCAGATCGTACTGCAGCCTCCGAGGCAGAGGCAGAGGACGGACGGGCGTAGATTCGCGGCTGTGGACATCGACCGTGAACTCCCCCGCACGGCCTGCGGGCTCGGTCGCGACAGCGCGAGCGGTGGCTGAGGTGGACGAGCGTCCCGTTGCGCTGATCACGCTGGCCTCCGGCTACGTCGGACCGCCGCTCGCCCGGCTGCTCGCCGCCTCGGGTCTCGACCTGGTCCTGCACCTCCCCAGCGACGACTCGGCGATGGTGGTCAGCGGCGACGGCGGACCCGTGGTCGACGCACTGGGCGCGCTGGGCGCGTCCGTCGAGATCGTCACCGACGTCGACCTCCGCACCGCCGAGGGCAACCAGGCCGTCGTCGATGCTGCGCTCAGCCGCTTCGGCCGGCTCGACGCGGCGTGCTTCGTGACCGGCTCGATCATCACCGGCAAGTTCCTCGGGTCGACGCTCGCCCAGTGGGACAAGCTCAAGTCGGTCAACCTCGACATGGTCTTCCACGCCCTGCAGGCTGCGCTGCCCCCGATGGTGGCCGCCGGGCGCGGTCAGATCGTGGTCTTCACCAGCGCCACGGGAGCACGCCCCGAGCCGATGGTGTCGCTGTACGGCGCCACCCGCGCCGGGGCGAACGCGTTGGTGCGAGCCGTCGGGCTGGAGCACGCCAAGTTCGGTGTCACCGTGAACGCGATCGGCACGAACTACATGGACTTCCCCGGTTTCCGGGCGGCAACCGGAGCCGACGACCCGGAACGCCGCGCCGTCATCGAGGCCCAGGTGCCGATGCGCCGGCTGGGCACGATGGACGAGCTCGCCGAGTTCACCGCGGTGCTGCTCGACGGACGTAGCCGGTTCCAGACCGGGCAGTTCTTCAGCTACAGCGGCGGCTGGAGCACCTGAGCCAGCCGGTGGTCGGAGATCACGGAATCCGTGATCCTGCGCCACCAGATCGCAGGCGGCGGGCACGGTCGAGCGCATCAGTGATCTCGATGACAACCTCGTCGATTCGCTCGAGATCGCTCCACCACAACTCGACGACCTCCCAGCCGAGCCGGCGCAACATTCGCTTTCGCCGGATGTCGCGTGCTCGGTCGGCGGGTGTGGCGTGGAATTGGACGCTCTGGCACTCGACACCGACCTGTAGCTCGACGCAAGCGAGGTCGAGGTCGGCGAGCCTTCGGCCCGACGCATCGCGCACCGTCCACTCGTCGACGAGCTCGATCCCTGAAGCGCTCAACACCTGCTTGGCCAAACGCTGGAACCAGCTCCGCGGAAGGGGCTTGCCCATCCGCTCGGCCAGCATGCGGATCATCTCGGATGGCCCCGGCACCCCCCGGCCTCGCCACCGCTCGAAATTCTGCTGCAACCAGAGTGGCGACCGGCCTTGGCGGAGCACGGAATCCAAAGCCTGTCCTGCCCGATTCCCGTCGGCTGCGAGGTGGATCAATGTGACCGGCTGTGTCGTCACGGGGATGCCGTCGAGAACGTGGCGGTCGGCCGCCGACAACCGCCGTGAGCGACGAACCACCACAGCCTTCGGCACCACGACTCGAGTCCCGTGGGGCACGACGATCTCGACCGTGGCCACATCGCGGAACCCGTCGAGCTCGTGCAGGCGCGCTGCTGATGCGCCCGACAGCAGTGCCGAACCGTCGACGCACAACGTCGCTGCCATTGCGCTCTGACGCCAGGTCGCTGAGCCGCCGGCGACGCGCACGACCCCGGGCGCCGTCCGCTCGAGCACGCCAGACCGATCATGCGTTGTTCACGTCCCCACGTGAGGCCGAGCGAACGGAGTTGCCGGTCAGCGGCGACTGCGTGCTGACGTGCGAAGAGCTGGGCGAGGTCGGGATCGAACATGCACTACTGAGTGATCCGGCGCCATCGTTTTCGGAAAACCAGCGAAGTGGAAGTGTCAGATCACGAATCTCGTGATCTGCCGCGACCAGAAGCGAGGCGGCGGATGGGGGCCGTGCAACTGACAGATGTCAGGGGACCCAGTTGCCTTCGCCGTCGCGCATCCAGCCGCGTGCAGCGTTGGAGCCGCCGTCGACGTGCACCGTGGTGCCCGTGACGTATCGGCTGGCCGCGGACGCCAGGAAGACGGCGGCCCCGCAGATGTCGTCGCTGTCTCCCCAACCGAGGGCCAGTTTGCGCGCGTAGTCGTCGTGCTCGCCGATGTAGAGGTCGCCGTCGCCGGGCGTCGGCAGGCCGTCAGGGGCGATCGTGTTCACGCGGATGCCACGGTCGCTGAGCTCCAGCGCGAGCGTGCGGGTGAGGTGCTCGACCGCGGCCTTCATCGCGCCGTAGATGCCGAACCCGGGGGCCGCCCGATAGGCCTCGACCGACGTGATGTTGATGATCGACGCCGGCGACGGCATCTTGGGCACGCAGGCCCGGATGAAGTGGGTGACGCTGGTGAAGTTGGCATCGACCAACGCCTTCTGCGCGTTCGCGCTGGCATCCATGAACTGCCCGTGGAACGTGCCGGCGGCGTTGTTGACCAGCACGTCGATCTGCCCCAACGAGTCGACCCACTCCTTGACGGCGTCACCGTTGCGCACGTCGAGGACGGCGGTCTGGGCCTTGCGCCCGAAGACCTCGATCGTCTCCTTGGTGTCGGCCAGCTCGTCGCCGAGCTTGTCGCACAACGCCACATCGGCCCCGAACACGGCGAAGCCGATCGCCATCGCCCGGCCCAGCCCACGGGCGGCACCCGTGACGAGGATGGTCTTGCCGTCGAGGCGGAACGCGTGCGGATCGAGCATGGACGCCTTCCTAGCGCAGTCGCGCCGGAGCACGCTCGCCGGAGCGTGACCCAGCGCCGGACACGGCCGACTTGTCGCCTCAGTGGGCCGTTCGGACCCGGCGCACATATTCCTGAAACCAACGCTTGTCGGAATCTGACACACCGTCAGAAACCGGGCTATTGTGCGCTCCATGCGCGAACTGCCGAAGATCATCTCGGTCGATGACCACGTGATCGAGCCTGCAACTGTCTGGTCCGACCGCCTCCCGGCGAAGTA
>JAOBWQ010000255.1 GCA_025463425.1 Ilumatobacteraceae bacterium
TGATCGACAGGATCACGAAGGATCCCATGTCCAGCATGAGCTCGACATCGAACCGTTCCCCGTCCCGGCGCACGCCGAGCAACCCGAGTATTCCGGCGGCGATGAGGACGTAGGAGCTCAAGTAGAAGACATCCGCGACCGAGATGTCCGGCTGCGCTCCGGTCGCCCTCTCGATCACCGAGTAGCACACATCACCGACTCCCGACAGCACGAGACCGGCTGCGATCAAACGACCGCCGCTCCGTCTGCGGCCCGGACGTCCTGACCAACGCCAGGCGACCACTCCAGCACCCAAGGTGACCGCGTCGTACGACACGTCGCCCAACAATCCGTCCGGCCGCCAGATGTGGAGCCCCGACAAGACGATGACCATCGCCACCATGGCCCAGGACGCCCCACGTGAGGGGTCGACACGAGACGTGGGCGCCGCGGCCGCTGCATCCCGCCTGGAAGCGCCTCGGTACGACAGCGCGTCTCGATTCATGAAATTCACACGACGCACACACAGACATCGACGGTTGTCGCAATCAACTTGAGCGGCCGCGGCCTGCATCAAGCGGCCTTCAACCTGAGTTCGGTTGTCTGATCCGTCTCGCGAGGCAACGCCTCCGTTGGGCGGTCACGGTGGCGCCGGTCCGAAGACCGGCGCCACCCATGTGGCGAGGTCAGCTGTAGGAGATGAGCACGTCGTAGAGGTAGTTGCCGTTGGGTGCGGTGCGCAGCCCGCAGACCGTGACGTAATAGGAGAACTGGGTGTTGTCGACCACTGGTGTGGTGATGTTGGATCCTGTCAGGGTTCGGTCGCCCGGGTTGCCGGTGGTGCCCGCCTGGAAGAGCAGCTGGGCGCTTTCGACGCCGATCGGGTTCCTCCACACCTTGACGACCACGTCGCTGCCAGGGTCGAGGCTGTTGTCAGCGACATGGGCAGTGATGTTCGTCAGCGTCGCGGCCTGGGGCAATTGCACGTCGGTCACGCCACACGTGGGTACCGGCGAGCCGCCCTCGAGGCGCCCTTCGTCGAAGTTGTGTGCGACCACCGACCCTCCGGCTGCGCCATCGGTCGTGAACGCGGCCGGGTCGAGGATCAAGCGGGATGACGCCGCTCCGTCAAGCCCGGTGTAGTAGCCGACGATGTCCGAGATCACGTCGACCGTGCCCGCGTTGCTGAAGAACGATGCCTTGCCGTCAGGCGACAGCTTCACGTCGACCTTGTTCGGAGTAGCCGGGGCTCCTGCGACCCAGTTCAGGTTCGACGCGAGCGGCCGGGTGGCATCGGACGGCCAGACCGTGAGGAAGCTGCCGACCGTTCCGTTCACGGTGGTCACGTTGAAGGCGATACCGACGGCGTCGAGGGGGATCGAGCAATTTCCGTTGGTGCCGGTGACCTGTTCGATCAATGTCTCGCCGGCGAGGAGAGGAGTCTTTCGGGCGCCCACGCCGTTGCCATCGCTGCGTGTGTCGAACAGACGGCACGGCGTGATCGGTACGAAGGCGGATCGCCCGCCTGGGGCACTCGCGGCGTTGGTGATCGCCAACCCTCCGGCCCCGATCGATACGGCCACCGCCGCGCCGATCGCTGCCCAACGGCTCCGACCGAATGTCTGTGCAAGCTTGCTTGCCATCATGACCTCCCAAAGGTTGTGTACCAGCTCAGAGTGACCGAAAGTGACTTTCGTTACACCCGCATCACGTCGCGCACTTGCCTCGGGACTGCGGTCAGCGGTTCGGTGCGTCACCAGATCCTGCGGAGCTGGGCTCCCTCGCGGCGGCGTCGGAGTTGCTCGGTCCGTTGCGCGGGCGTCACCTCAGGCGTGTCGGTCGGCAGGTGATCGCGCACCTCGGCGACCTTCACGCGCTTGATCGACGGGTCCGGGTAGTCGCTGCCCTGGTTGAACCGCATCTGGATGATCCCCCACGGATGGTCGGCTTTGTCGAGCCAGTTGGGCACGCCCGGATCCTGCTTGGACACGACGAATCGGAACTTCCCGTCACTGTCGACGTGTGCCTGCACGTCGTTCAGGCTGCTCTGGCGGTTGACCCAGTCGACGTGCAGAAGCGGTCGTCGGCGACGAGCGCCTGCCAGTAGCGGCTTGTCCGGGGGAGCGCGGTTTCGCAAATCAACGCCTCGTCGTCGTCGATCTCGTAGATGCCGTCGTAGTAGGCCTGCGTGGGCAGTCCACCGATCGAGTCGATCTTGGTCGAGCGCATGAACTCGTTGACGCCATGGTGTTCGCGGTACCAGCGGACCAGGCCCATGTCGAAGCCGATCATCCCCTTGATCCACCCGGCCAGATCGGAGAAGCGGCGAGCGATCTCCTCCGGGGTCATGTCGCCGCCCGACGCATCCAGGCGTTCGATGGCGACGCGAGCGTCGACCTCACCGCCCCAGTCGCATGAGCACTTGCGCATCAGCAGGCGCTTCGTGCGAGGGTCGAGCGGCCACCAGTCGCCGTGGTGGCCGTCGTGCCGTTCGGGACTGAGGAGGACGCTGAAGTAGCCCGTGTCGTCGAGATCGAGGTCGTCGAGATCGTGGGTGTGGGGCACCGGGCTGCCGTGCTCCAACTGGCCGCGGTTCATCATGTCGAAGGTCTGCTGGGTGATCTCGACGAAGCGAGTGGTGCCCCGGAAGCCGGTGATCCGGTAGGTGCCGGCCGAGTCGACCTCAGTGGTCGAGTACACGTAGTCGGGGTCAGGTCCTCCTTGGTTCATCGCGTAGTTCCACAGCGGCATGAACACCGGCCGATGTGCGTCGGTGTAGACCCGGCAGAGGTAGCCGTCGGAGAGGATCGAGAGCACGAGCTTGTTCATGTCCTGCAGTTCGGCGGCGGTCGCGCCGTCGGGTCGCCAGGTCTCGAGCAAGTGGTCGACCACACCGTGGAGCGACGTCATCTGGTCGTCCCAGGTCGGCAGCCCACCGGTGTCATGACGGTCGGTCATCGTTGTCGCTCCTTCAGTGATGGCTGGCTGCGCCGCACGGTTCTCATCCTGAGACGCGCACGTCGAACCGGCGGATGTAGGCGTCGAAGTCGTCGCGGATCTGCTCCGCACACAGGCCGAACTGCTCGGGCGTGTAGCGGTGCGCGCCCTTGCCGCCGGACCGGTTCGCCCGCTGCCACTGGTCGATGACCTGCTCGACGCCGGGCTCGAGCGTCAGGCCGATGAAGTCGTAGACGCGGGCGACGGTGCCGAGTGGATCGGCGTTGAGATCTTCGTGGTGGATGTCGAGGAAGCGGTCCTCGCCGATCCGCGCCCGTGCCGCGATTGCGCGTTCGATGCCATCGCGCAAGTGGTTCGACACTTCGGGTCCGAGCCGCGTCAGGTCGTGGCCGGCGGGGTCTGCCGCGGCCGGGAAGATGCTCGAGACCAGGCTGGCGTACGACGGGATGGATCTCGCCGGATCGCGATGGGTCATCACGAATCGGGCGTCGGGGTAGGCGGCGACGACTGCGTCGAGGTGGAACTTGTGGTGCGGCGCCTTGAACAACCAGCGGTTCGGCGGCCGGCGAGACGTCAGCAGCTTGACGACCCGCCGGTGGTACTGGAACGACTCGGTCGAGTCAGCGGTGCGCCACCAGCGGTGGTAACCGTAGACCGGCAACGTGTACTGCTGGCCGTGGAAGGCCATCCCCAGGACGTCGCTGTCCTCAACACTCGCGTCGACTTCGTAGTGATGCAGCGCGTGCGCGGCGGGCGGGAGCGCCGCGATCTCCGCTGCGTAGGCGAGTCGCCGTGGGTCGTTCAGCTCGACGTCGAGCACGGGTGGCGGGACCGGGTTGCGCTGCTCCCACATCCGCAGGCCGCGCAGCTGCGGATCGAGGGAGAGCATCGAGCCGAGCGCCGTCGTGCCGGTTCGGGGGAGCCCGATCACGTGCACCGGGCTCTCGACCTCGATGTCGGCGACCTCCGGGTGTCGGCGGTACCAGTCCTCGACCAGCAGCCGATTGGTCAGCCGGGTCTGCAACACGCCGACGACGACGGCGTCGGTGGCGGGATCGAGTCGAGCGTCGGTCGACAGGCTCTGGAGCAGCACGTCGAGTCCCTCGCGGAAGTCGCCCGGCCCGAAATCGTCGAGCCCGGACGAGGAGGTCGCAAGGTCCATCATCTGTTCGCTCGTCGGGTACCGGTCACGCATCAAGGACCAAGTATGGAGGTCGCACGCCGCCGGGCCCGAGCTGACCGCTGCGACTCCGAGCTGCAGGTGGCACCCCGAGTCGCTGCCGCGGCGCACCGACGAGGAGACTGGACGATGATGGACACTCCCCACCTCAGCCGCGATGGGAGAACATCGTTGCTGTTCCAGCAGCGATGGCCCGACGGAGAGTTTCGCTTCTTCCAGCTGGGCTACGTCGTCGACGACGCCGTCGCCGCCGCTCATCGTTGGTCGACGGCCTTCGGCGTCGGGCCGTTCTACGTCACCGACTACGACGACGCGCCGTGCATGTACCGAGGCGAACGGACGGCGGTATCGCTCCAGATCGCTGTCGCCCAGGCCGGGCCGGTACAGATCGAGCTGATCGCCCAGCGTTGCGATCGACCGTCGGTGTACAGCGAGTTCGGCCTCACCGGCCGATCGTTGTTCCACCAGGTCTGCACCATCGTCGACGACTATCCGTCGACGCTCGAGAGCTATCGCCGGCGTGGGTACGAGATCGCCTGTGAGTTCCTGCTCCCGACGATGTCGGTGGCGTACGTCGACACCGTCGCCGACTTCGGGTTCTTCACCGAGCTGGTCGGGCACACCGAGGCGTTCGTCGCCCACCTGACCGAGGTCTCCGAGGCCGCACGCTCGTGGGACGGTACCGACCCGGTCCGCCGTCCAACCGGGGACGGCTACGTGCTGCTATGACCGCAGCGAGAAGCACGCAGGCCGATGACGCAGTCACGGCTGAGGTCGTGCGGAACGCGTTGTCGATGGCCGCTCAGGAGGGAGGCGTCGTCGTCGTCAGGGCAGCGCACTCCACCTTCATCCAGGAAGGTGCCGACGCCTCTGCGGCGGTGCTCGATGCTGTCGGACGACTCGTCGCCCAGTCCACCGCGACCACGCTGATGCACGCCGCCAGCCTGCGCGAATCGCTGCGAGCCCTGCTCGCCGAGATCCCCGTGACCCGGATGCAGCCTGGCGACGTGTTCGCCCAGAACGACCCGTTCAAGGGAGGCATCCACGCCAACGACATCGCCGTGCTTCGCCCGGTGTTCGGGGCTGGCGCCAGCGGGCCCCACTACTTCGCGGGAACGATCATCCATGTCGCCGACCTGGGCGGCGGTTACGCCGGGGGAGTGGCTGCCACGGCGCAGGACATGTTCGCCGAGGGGTTGATCTTGCCGCCGGTGCACCTCTATCGGGGTGGGGAGCCCGAGGCGGTCGTCTGGACGATCATCGAGCACAACAGCCGCACCCCGGACAAGGTCGTGGGCGACATCCGCGCCCTCGTCGCCGGGGCGACGATCATTGCACGGCGCGTCGAGGAGTTGCTGGAGCGATACGGCGTCGACGCATTGCAACACCACGTCGACGACTACATCGCGTACACCGAGACACGAATGCGGGCGGAGTTGGGCCAGATTCCGGTCGGTACCTACACCGGCTCGTTCACCATCGACTCCGACGGGATCGAGGCAGACAAGACCTACGAGGTCACGCTCGCTGTCCAGCTGCCGGGAGACGGCACCATCTCGCTCGACTTCACCGGCACTTCCGCCCAGGCGCGGGGCTCGATCAATGCGTCCTACTCACAGGCGCTCTCGGGCGTGCTGTTCGCCGTGCGCTGTTTCCTCGATCCGAGCATCCCGATGAACGAAGGGTGCTACAACGCGCTCGACTTCACGTTTCCCCGCGGATCGCTGGTCAACCCGAACCCACCGGCGGCATGCGGTGGCCGGATCGTGGTGGTCACCGCGATCATGGAGGCGATCGTCGAGGCCCTCTCGACTGCACGGCCGGACCGCGCGGTCGCGTCGTCGGGCATCGTCCACCTCTACGGGATGTCGGGCGGTGGTGGCAGCTCCAATGGGACGGCGCCATGGATGCTGATGGCGATGGACTTCGGTGGGCTCGGGGCGCGGGCTGCCTGCGATGGTCCCGACGCGACAGGGGCCTTCGTGCTCGGAGGGCGCGGCGGCGTGCTCCAGGTCGAGCCCTACGAGGCGCAGTACCCAGTGATGGTCGAACACACCCGACCCCGCTGCGACTCCGGCGGGCCGGGCGAATGGCGCGGGGGCCTCGGCATCGACACTGCCATTCGCCTGCTCGCCGATGCGGAGCTCGTCGTGCGCGGCGACCGGATGATCCTGGCGCCGCCGGGTCGCGACGGCGGCGCCGCGGGCGAGGTCGGGTATTGGCGCGTCGAGCACCCCGACGGGAGCGTCGACGAGCTCGCTCATCGTCAGTCACACGTCCGGCTCGCTGCCGGCGACGTCTTCCGGATCGGCACGTCCGGTGGTGGAGGTCTGGGCGATCCGTTGGCACGCGACCCGCAATTCGTCGTAGCCGACGTGCGCGACCGCCGGGTCTCGCGCGATGCCGCACGTGATCGCTACGGCGTCATCGTCGACGACCGCGGCGAGCTGGACGAGGTGGCGACGACGCGTCGACGGGGTGTGCGATGAAGGTGACGCTCGGGGTCGATGTCGGCGGCACGTTCACCGATGTCGTCCTGATCGACCCTGAAGGCGTGATCCACGTGTCGAAGGTCGTCACCTCGCCAGAGGATCCACGCGACGGCGTTCGCCACGGTGTCGAGGTCGCGCTGGCTGCCGCAGGCCTCGACGGCGCCGCCGTGGCGCGCTTCGTCCACGGTACGACCCTCGCCACGAACGTGCTGCTCGAGCGCGCCGGGGCGCGCACCGCATTCGTCACCACTCGCGGCTTCGGCGATCTGCTGCGCCTCGGTCGATCGACGCGCATTGGCGAGGCGCGCTATGACCTGCTGTTCCCGCCGCCGGAGCCGCCGGTCGACGAGGCGATGACGTTCGAGGTGAGCGAGCGCCTGACCGCGACCGGCGCGGTGCACACCGAGCTCAGTGCACCGCACATCGGCGAGGTCGTCGCCCGCATCGCCGAGACCCAGCCGGAGGCGGTGGCGATCTGCTTCCTCCACGCGTACGCGAACCCGGCGCACGAGCACAGGTTCGCCGACGCCTGTCGCGCCGCGATGCCCGGCGTGTTCGTCGTTGCCTCGGCCGACGTCTGGCCCGAGATGCGCGAGTACGAACGTGCCACGACGGCGCTCGCCTGTGCGTACGTCGGCCCGGTGATGGCGGCATATCTCGCGGGGCTGCAGGCGATGCTCGCGGAGATCGGCGTCGCCTGCCCGGTGCAGGTGATGGATTCGAGCGGAGGTGTGTTGTCCGCATCGCTCGCTGCGTCGAAGCCGGTGGCAACGATCGAGTCCGGTGGAGCAGCGGGCGTGACCGCAGCCGGATTCATCGGGCAGCTGCTCGGCGAGCGCCACGTGCTCTCGTTCGACATGGGTGGCACCACGGCCAAGGCAGCAGTCGTGCGCGCCGGCGAACCGTCGCTCACCTTCGACTTCCGCGTCGGTGGCCACGCCAGCGCAGGCGACCGGCGGGCCGATGGCCTTGCGGTCAAGACGCCAGTCGTCGACCTCGCCGAGATCGGCGCCGGTGGCGGCTCCCTGGCGTGGGTCGACCGTGGCGGCGCGCTACAGGTCGGCCCGCGCTCGGCCGGTGCGATCCCGGGACCGGCGTGCTACGGCCGCGGCGGCACGCAGCCCACCGTCACCGATGCGAACCTCGTGCTGGGCTACCTGCGCCCCGGCGAGCTCAGCGACGGCGTCACGCTCTCGCTCGCGGCCGCCAGCGCAGCGATCGACGCACACGTCGCCGGCCCGCTCGGCATCGGCACGGTCGACGCGGCACATGCGATCCACGAGATCGTCAACAACAACATGGTCGCCGCGTTGCGGATGGTGACGATCCAGCGCGGCATCGATCCACGCGACTTCGTCCTCGTCGGCTTCGGCGGCGCCGGCCCGATCCACGTCGCGCGACTTGCCGAACCGTTCGGCATTCGCCGTGTCGTCGTCCCTTGGGCTGCAGGCGTCGCTTCCGCGCTCGGCCTCGTCGCTGCGGACCCGTCGGTGATCGAGCACCACAGCTCTGTCATCGCCGCCGCCGTCGCCGACCCGGCAACGGTCACAGCGACCTTCGACGCCCTCGCCGAACGAGCTTGTGCGGCCCTCGAACTCGACGACGCGGCCGACCTCCGACTGGTCAGGACGATCGAAGCCCGCTATCCCGGGCAGGCGCACCAGCTCCCGATCGACATGCCAACGGGCGCGCTCACCCGCGCTGATCTCGACGCTGCGGTCGACCGCTTCCATGCCCGCTACCGCGAGGCGTACGGCATCACGTCGGACGCACCGGTGGACTTCGTCACATATCGGCTCCGCGCCGTGCTGCCGGTGGACAAGCCCGAACCGCGACGCGAGGTGCCCGAGCCGTACTCTCCCGACGCCGGATCCCGCCGCGACGTCTTCTTCGCCGAAGTCGGCATCCATCGCTCGACTCCGGTGTACCGCTGGGACGAGCTCCGCCCGGGTGCTTCGATCACCGTGGCAGCGATCATCGAAGGTGCGGCGACGTCGATCGTCGTCCCACCGACGTGGACGGCGACGCTCGACACGATGCGCAACGTGGTGCTGGCCGCGCGCTGAAGCCGGGCTCGGCAGGTCGTCGGCGACGGACCGGACGCTCAGGTTGCGTCGTGGAAGATCAGGCCCATCGTGTGGCGCACACCGGAGTGGACCGTGCTGACACCGTGACGCATGGGCGCGGTGGACCAGCCCCGGGCGGAGCGGATCGGCCGGTCGCGTGTGGTGAAGACGATGCCGTGGCCCTGCGGGATGGTGAGTGCGGTGGCCCGGGATTGGGCACGCGGGCGCTGCTCGACGAGGGTGAACTCGCCGCCCGTGTAGTCGACGCCCGGTTCGTCCAGGCCGATGACGATTTGCAGCGGGAAGACCAGGTCGCCGTAGAGGTCGCGATGCAGCGCGTTCCATCCTCCGGTTTCGTAGCGGAGGAGCAGCGGCGTCGGGCGCTGCTGCCCCGCCTCATGGCACTGCGCGAGCCAGTCCTCGAATCGGTCGGGCCACGGCGATGGTCGTCGAAGCCGTAGTGCCCACGCTCGCGCGATGGGCAGCAGGTTCGGCCAGCACGCGGCGCGCAGATCGTTGACGAGCGGCGGCAGCGGGTGCGCGAAGTACCGGTACTGCCCCTCGCCATAACCGTGGCGCGCCATGTCGATGGTGGACCGGAACCGTTCGGTGTCGACGTACATCCGTCGGAGCGCATCACATTCTTCATCGGTGAGCACACGCCCGATCGACGCGGCGCCGACGGCATCCAGCTGTGACGCCGTCTGGTCCCAGTCGCAGTGCAACGCGCTCATCTGTCCTCCATCTCCAAGGGCCGGCTGCGCACGACGCGGTGGCAGGCGATGACGTGCATGATGAGTCAACGCTACGCGCCGCACATTCGTGAGGTCGGTGGACAGGGAACCAGACGTGGCAACCCCGAACCCCGCAACGTCTCGGTCTGACGGCGCGCAGCGGCCTGATTTCGCCCGGCCGTGCTCAGGCTGAGATGACTCGGTTCCGACCGCCGTTCTTGGCGAGGTAGAGCGCTTTGTCGGCTCGGCCGATGAGGGCGCTGGCCCCGTCCAGACCGATCGTGCAGCCAATGCTCACGGTGATCGAGATGGAGAGCTCACCGAATTCGACCGGTCGATCTGCGATTGCCTTGCGCGCTCGTTCGGCGAGCGTCAACGCTCCGGCGAGATCGGTCTGCGGGGCGAGGATGACGAACTCTTCGCCTCCCCATCGGCCGATGACATCGTCGGTCCGCAGCACCGTGCGGAGCCGGGCGGCGAACTCGCGGAGGACCTCGTCGCCTGCCGGGTGTCCCTCGGTGTCGTTGACGTGCTTGAAGTGGTCGATGTCGAGCATCAACACGGCCAGCGTTTGGTTGTGTCGTTGGGCTCTGCTGGCCTCGTTCGCGAGTTGCTCGTCGATGTGTCGGCGGTTGTAGATGCCCGTGAGGGCGTCGATCCGGCTCAACTTGTCGAGCTGTTCATTGCGGTCGCGGAGCTGGTCCTGCAACCGCTTGATGCGAACCGCTCCGCCGACCCGGGCCAGCAACTCCGCCGGTTCGAACGGCTTCTTCAGGTAGTCGTGCGCGCCCGCACGCAAGCCATCGACCATGTCGGCTGTGCTCGTCCGGCCAGTGAGGAACACGACCGGCGTGTCCGCCAAGGTCGGGTCGGCCTTCAGTCGCGCCAGCACCTGGTGACCGTCGAGGCCGGGCATCTCGATGTCGAGCAGGATCGCGTCCGGTCGTTCCGCCGCCGCTTGGACGAGCGCATCCTCACCGTCGACGGCTTCACAGACCTGATAGCCCTCTTCCTCCAACTGGTCGCGAACGACGGCGCGGATGACGAGTGAGTCCTCGGCGACGAGGATACGACCTGCGCCGCCGGCACCGTGGGCGTCTGCGGCGGTCACAGGAGCGCCGCCAGCGCATCGGAATCTGCGATGAGCATCATCGAGTCGGTGTCCTCGGCAGTTCTGACGGTGCCGCAGATCAGTCCGTCCAATTGGCCAAGGGGAGCCGGTCCGAGAGCGTCGTCCGGAAACCGGCGCACGCCGAGAACCTCGATCGCCTGGATCCCGTACCGCAGATCTCGCCCCGTGGCGACGACGACTTGGTCGCCGCTGTCGCCGAGCGTCGAGATCAACGCGAGCGGTGGGTCGCCCGGGAGCAGGCCGACGATCCCTGCGCGGGGTGATGGGAGGCAGATCAGCCCGGAGGTGCTGCGGACTGCCAGTGTCGATTCGACCGGTAGGGCGAACTGACCGAGCGTCGTTCGAAAGCAGACGAGCGTCTT
This sequence comes from Ilumatobacteraceae bacterium, assembly GCA_025463425.1. Classification (GTDB taxonomy): domain Bacteria; phylum Actinomycetota; class Acidimicrobiia; order Acidimicrobiales; family Ilumatobacteraceae; genus WLMZ01. Next base: position 10,904 of record JAOBWQ010000255.1, read on the forward strand.
CATCGTGACGTCCCGAGTCCGTCGCGCTGACCGTTGCGAGCCAGATCTCCGAGGTCGTTGGAGCGGTCGAGGATGAGCCGTCGGAACGCATCGATCTCGTAACCCTGGAGGAGATCGCGGAGCGGCTCGGGGCCGCAGCGCTCGATCGCCGCCAAGGCTGCTCCGAACGCGCGGCGGGCGCCATTGTGTTCGTCCGCTCGTTCGAGTGCGGTGCCGAGATGGAAGTGGGCCCGTGGGTCGTCCGGTGCGTCGTAGGCCCACCGTCGGAACACCACGATTGCCTCGTCGACCTTGTCGAGCGCGAGCAGGTCGATGCCCAGCGACTCGCAACTGCTGGAGTCCGCGACCACGGCAGTGGGAACCGGCAACGGCTGGGCCACGCGTGCAAGTGCTGCCGCGGGCGCCTTCGCCGTTGCCGCGGCGGCTGCAGCCCGAGCACTGGGCCGGTCGGCGGCCTCGATCGCGATGTTGCGATGGGCGCCACCGAGCTCGGTGGTGTGCGGTGTGGGCCGCCGACGCGAGCGGGTCGGGCGGTAGACGTACCCGGTGTGCAGCTGCATCGGCTCGAACCGATCGGTGAGCTGCCAGAGCGTCTCTGCACCGCCCACGAAGAGGTAGGCATCGCTGTGCATCGCCTTGGAGAGGCGGTGCAGGAACGACTCGGCGTGGTCCTTGGCGAGGTAGATGAGCACGTTCCGGCACATCACGATCTGGCAGACAGACACCTCGTCGGGAATGGTGTCGAGCAGGTTGTAGCGCCGGACGCCGACCATCTTGCGGATGTCGTGTCGAACCTGCCACGCGTTGTCGACGAACTGGAAGCAGCGACGGCGTCGGTCTTCGTCGACTCCGGTGAGCTCGCGCTCGGCATAGCGGGCAATCGTCGTTCGGTGCAACGCTGCCGGGCTGATGTCCGTGGCGAGCACGGCGGGCCGGGTTGTCGTGGCAGCGTCACTCTCGGCCAGGGTGATCGCGAGGCTGTAGGCCTCTTGGCCGTTTGCACAGGCGGCGCTCCACGCGCGGACCGGACCGCGCATCGTCGGCAGCAGATCCCTTTTCAGCGTCGCGAACTGTTCGGGGTGACGGAAGAAGGAGGTCTCCTGGACCGTGACGCGATCGAGCAGGTCGTCGAGCAGACCGGGCATCGAGGACAGGCCGGCGACCAGCTCCTCGCGCTCGATCTGTCGAGCTGTGGCGAGGTCGTCCAGGGCGCGAACCAGGCGCGGGCGAAACGACGCGTCGGGTCTCAGGCCGATCCGGTCCGACAGCAGTTGCGCGGCAGCGTCGAGGACGGAGTCGAGCTTGCTCATCGCCGCGCCTCTTTGCTGGCGACGGCTCGAATGATCGCGTCCGCGATCGCCGGCAGGGGCAGTTGCTGGTCGACCGCACCGAGGCGCATCGCGGCCCGGGGCATGCCGTAGACAGCACTCGAGGCCTGGTCCTGAGCGATCGTGTGAGCTCCCTGGCGACGCATCTCGGCGAGTCCCGCAGCGCCATCGTCGCCCATGCCGGTCAGCAGCACGCCGACGCTGCCGGGTCCCGCGTGTCGCGCGACCGACTCGAACAGCTGGTCTGCTGAAGGCCGGTGGGTGGTGACGGGCTGTTCGGCGAGCTCGATCCTCCGGTTCGATCCGAGTTTCAGGTGGGTGTTCCCGGGACCGATGTAGATGCAGGACTCACGGAGCACCTGGCCGTGTTCGGCGAGCACGACCGGCACCGGCGTGATCCTGGACATCCAGGCGATCAAGCCCTGCACGAAATCGGGGTGGATGTGCTGGACGATCAGGATCGGGCTCGTCAGCTGACCGAGCCCGCCGAGGACTTCGGCCAACGCGGGCGGGCCACCGGTCGACGCAGCGATCGCGACGACGGATGATCCGACCCGGGCGGGTCTCGCCGGAGTCGGCGCAGGTCGGGGCGGCTGCCCGTCGGCCGATCGGACGGGTGATTCGATGGATCCGATGCGAGACAGCTTGCGTCCTCGGATGTGACGGATCACCGGCACGCTTTGAATCGTTCGGATGTTCTTCCGCAGCTCGCACTCGAGCTCGGACGTCCACCGCATCGGCTTCGGCATGGCGATCAGGGCCCCACCGAACAGTGACTCGACTGCTTCCGCGGAGGCATCACCTTGCACGCTCGAGGAGAGCACCAACACCGGTGTCGGGTTGGTTGCCATGATCTGCTCGAGCGCGAACTGTCCGCCGCCGGCGGGGATCTGCAGGTCCATCGTGACGACGTGAGGACGAAGCTCGGCGACGAGAGCGATGGCTTCTAGTGCGTTCTCCGCTTGGCCGACGACGGTGATGTCGCCTTCGGCCTCCAAGACCTCGACGAGGTAGGCGCGTTGCACGAACGAGTCCTCGACGACGACCACGCGGATCGGAGATCCAGCCCTGAGGTTCATACGGACAACCCGATCAACCGGTCGACTGCCGCGAGAAGGCTCTGCTCGTCGAACGAGCTCTTGACGATGTATCCGTCGGCCCCGGCTTCCATGCCTCGCCGACGGTCGGCATCGCTGGCGAGTGACGTCAGGATGAGCACCGCGACATGTGCGGAGCTCGGCAGGGCACGAATGTGCTCCGTGAGTTCGAATCCGTTCATCCGTGGCATCTCGACGTCGGTCAGGACGAGATCGAACGTCTCTTCCGCGAGGCGCTCGAGGGCTTCCATGCCGTCGACGGCGACGCGGACGTCGAAGCCTGCTCGCTGCAGGATCGTGCGTTGCAACTCGCGCACGGTGAGTGCATCGTCCACGACCAGCAGGCGCCCGCGTCGACGCATCGTCTCCGGGGCTGTCGAGTGTTGCTCGGTATTTCGACTCGTGTCGCGGCGGGACCGGTTGACCAATCCGGATGGGTCCAAGACGACGAGGATCGACCCGTCCGGTTCCACGCTCGCCCCCGCGACGACCTCGAGTCGAGGCATCAGCGCGCCAAAGCCTTTGACGACGACATCGCGCTGGCCCACGAGTGCATCGACGGCGAACGCGCATCGTCCGGTGTTGGCGTTGAGGACCACGTAGGTGGCGGGTCCCGTTCGAGTGGACTCCATTCCGAGCAGCTGAGCAAGGTCCGCGACGGGTACGGGCAGTGAATCCATCATCAGCACCTGCCGCCCTTCGGCGTGGGACAGAATGGATTGGTCCTCGCTCTGCACGATCACGACCTGGTGCAGCGGCAGCGCGAAGCGTCGGCCTGCAGCGTCCACCAGCAGGCATCGCAACACTGCGAGCGTGACGGGCACGACGACCCGGAACTCGCTGCCGACGCCGACGGTCGAACGAACCTCGACACGGCCGCGCGCCGCTTCGACGCTGGAACGGACGGCGTCCAGCCCGACACCTCGACCTGAGATGTCCGACACGAACGAGGACGTGGAGAACCCTGAACGGAAGATCAGCTGCATCGTCTCGTCGTCGCTGAGACCGTCGACATCGATTCCGGTGCGGAGGGCCTGCTGGCGGACGCGTTCGAGGTCGATGCCTCCGCCGTCGTCGCTGACCGCGATCGTGACCTCGGAGCCGAGCTGCATCGCGTGGAGCCGAATGGTCGCCCGCGGGGGTTTGCCCGCGGCGGCTCGGCTCTCGGCGCTCTCGATCCCGTGATCGACAGCGTTGCGAACGAGGTGGAGCAGCGAGTCCGACAGCTGGGTCAGCACCGCGCGGTCCAGCTCCGTGCTGTCACCGCGCACCTCCCAGGTGACGTCCTTGCCGAGGCTGCGCGATGCGTCGCGCACGGCGCGCTGGAGTTGATCGGTGATGGTCGACACCGGGACCATGCGGGTGCGCATGGTCCGCTCCTGGAGGTCGTTGAGGACTCGGGAGAGCTCGCCGAACTCGGCCAGGCCGATTGCCTCGACACCGATGCGTTCGGTGAGCACTCGGCCCACTCGGAGGTGCGCTGCAGCCGCCTCGCCGACGAGACGGACCAGGTCGTCGAGCCGTTCGATCGGCACCATTACGGTTCCGCCGCCGCCGCTGAGGGAGCTGGGGTTCGGACGGTCCGATCGGGCCGGCGCCGGGCCGTCGGTGACGGCGGCCACGACGGGAGCCACCGCGGTCTGGCCCGGGTGTTGATCAGCGACGGGCGAGGGGACATCCTCGGTGTGTGCCTCGGAGTCGGCCGTTGCTGTGTCAGCCGGGGGAGCAACCTCGTCAGACCCCTCCGCCGGCGCCGCGAACGCCGCGTTGAACTGATCGAGCAGTTGGTCGTTGATCGCCGTGTCGACTGTCTCCTCGGCGACCGACTCCCAGATGACGGTGCCGAGTCGGTCGAGCACGATCAACAACGCGTCGATGATCGACGCGGTTGCGGTCGTGGATCCGGCGCGGAGTTGGCCGAGCTTGTCTTCGATCGCGTGGGCGAACTCGCCGACGGTCTCGAAACCGACCACCGCTGCAGAGCCCTTCAGTGTGTGCACCTCGCGAAAGATCTCCGCGATCAGCTCCGCTGACCCGTCGAGCGGCGTGAGCTCGAGCTCCAACACGAGCTGACCCAACCGTGCGAGGCGTTGTTCGGCTTCTTGGGCGAACAACGAACGCAGGTGGGCCAATCCCTTCAGGCTCATCGCACCGCACCTTCGGGCAGACGTGCGCCAGCGAGGTTCGTGTGTGGACGGAGAAGGGCTTCGACGTCGATCAGCACGGTGACGCCGTCGCGAAGGGCGTAGGTGCCGATGGTGCCGGCGAGCTCGGACGGGCCGACGGGCTCATCGAGCGTCGCGATCTGGGCGTGTCCGCCGACCACGAGGGCAGCGGGTCCAACGGCGGTCGAGACGACGACGGCGACCGAGCTGCCCGTCGCCTGGCGGAAGCCGAGCAGTGCCGCCGTGTCGAAGATCGGCACGATCTCGCCGCGCAGGTTGAACACGCCGAGGAAGACGCTCGGGGCTGTCGGCAGGGGAGTAGGGCGCAGATCTGCGACGACCTCGCGCACCGACGCCGTCGCGATCGCATATCGATCCATGCCCAGCGGGAACGTCACCGCCCGCATCACGTGCGTCGTGCGAACGTCGCGCTGGCCGCCGTCGTCTCCAGGTTTCCAGCGAGGTCCGCCAGCGAGCCGGCCGCAGCGGCGATCTGCTGAGCGGTTGCCGAGACCTGACGACTCGCATCGCTCAGTTGTTCCATCGTCTCGACGACCTGACCGGTGGCCGAACGTTGCTGCTGGGTGGTGAGCCGGACCTGCCCGGCGGCCTCGGTGACCCGCTCGAGGAGCATCAACCCAGCCTGCATCTGCTTCGCGCCCTTCTCCATCGCCATCACGGTCGCGTTCGTCTCCTCGCGGATGCCGCCGACGATCACGGCGATGTCAGTTGCTGAAGCCTTGGATCGCTCGGCCAGGCGCCGCACCTCGTCGGCGACGACCGCGAAGCCGCGACCTTCCTCACCGGCGCGGGCAGCTTCGATCGCCGCGTTGAGCGCGAGCAGGTTGGTCTGATCGGCGATCTCGTTGATCAAGCTCAACAACGCGCCGATGTCCTGGACGCGTCCGGCGAGGGCCAGCGTTCGGTCGCTGGACGTCTGGATGTCGGCCTTCGCCTGCTCCAGGTTGTCTCGCGTCTCTGCCGTCTGCGACGCCACTTGATCGACGGTGTCGGCGATCGCCGCCGAAGCCCGGGCCAGCTCTTCGGTCGTCGCCGACGCCTCTGTCACCGCCGCAGACTGCTGTGTCGTCGTCGCAGCCAGTTCGTCCGACGACGCCGACAGCTCGGCCGCTGCCGAGTTCACCTCGAGCCCGGCGGTCGCGAGTTGGTTGACCACCCGCTCGCACGTTTCGAGCATCTGATTGAACGAGGTCCCGAGCACGACCAGTTCTGCCGACCCTCGCGGCTCGACACGCGCGTCGAGCTCACCGGTCGCTGCACGACGTGCGGTCTCGGTCAAGCGCCGGATCGGGCGCGAGATCCACCTGGCGAACGCGATCGCGAAGGCGGCGACGATGAGTGAGCCGAGCAGCAGCAGGACGATGGTCCGATTGCGTTGATCCGAAACCGGCTTCAGCGTCACGCTGCGCAGTTCGCTGGCAACGATGACCCAGCCGAGTTCGTCGACCTTGTCATATCCGGCGATCACGGCGTCGCCGTGCCGGTCCGTGAAGTTCGCACTGCCTTGGCCGCCGGCGAGACCTCGATCGATCGCCACGTCGCTTCCCGTGACGGACAACGACCCAGCAGCCAACAGAGCCGCATCGTCGGCTTGCGGGCCCATCGTGGTGTCGTAGACGAGGTGACGGTCGGTGTCCCATGCGGCCACGCTCGTGCCGGCATCGAGCTCGGGATCGAGCAGGTCGACGAGCTTTGTCGTCCGCAGCGCCGCGATGACGACACCCTCCGGCTTGCCGTCGACTCCGATCACCGGCTCAGCGAGGATCCAGTTCAGTTGCCCATCCGCTGCCACCGGTGAGTTGAGCACGGGCTGCCCGGACGCCGCCGTGCGGAACCACGGCAGGTTGCTGACGTCGAGCTTCTCCTTGGGGTGGCTCGACTCGAACACGGTCCCGGCGAGATCGGTGACCTCGATCAGTGCGTAGTCGTCGGGGTGGTTCTTGTCGACCTGGACGATGAGGTCGGTCACGAAGGTCCCTGCCTCGTTCCCCGTTGCCCGCCCGGCGATCGTCGACACGTCAGCGCGGCGCTCAGCCAACCAGCTCTCCAGCCGCAGAGCGACTCCTCGAGCGGCCGACGCTGCCTTGTGCTCCACAGCGTTGGTCAGGCTCGACGACGAGCTCGCCAAGAGAAGCTCCGAGGTCCCGATCATCATCGGCAGCGCGACCACGAGCACCCCGATCGTCAACCGCACGTCGAGGCGCCCCATCACGCTCCGACCTGTGACGCGCCGACCTCGAACCGCACGCGTCGCGTTCGACGGAGCGGTCGACCCGACCGGTGCTCCGCCGTCTTCGAACAACACTCGAGATTCCCTGTCGTTCCGCTTCCGATGCATGGCCGCTCCCGTCCTCAGCCGCACGCGGATTGGGCTCGAGGGCCGGTCCAGGGCGACGAACACCCGACCTGCGACAGCGATGCTCGAGACGTGCGAATCGATTGCCGCAATCGCCTGGGACTGGAACGGCGGACGTGAAGGCGGGCCGGGAGGAGGCTGCGATTCGGACTGGTGTTCACGATCAGAATCATCGGATCGATGAGCCCTCATCTTGAGTGTTTCTTGAGACACCATGCGGCCGTTGGCTCGAAGATGCCCGCTGTAGCCGGTCGACGGATCGTGAGGTCTGTTGGACCTGGGACACTGGCGAAACCGTCGAGTGTTGGAGGCAGCGATGCGTCAGTTCAGGTTGGTTCATGTCGGGATCTCAGCAGCGATGGCGGCAGCCGCGGTCACCGCGATCGGGCTCGTGCGCGAGGTCGGTGCAACCGGGGCGGGCGCGGCGTCGGTGCTGGTGCCGATCGTGCCGTGCCGTCTACTCGACACCCGTTCTGGTGACGACAACGTCGGTTCACGCAACATCGCCCTCCGAGCGACCGAGACCGCCACCTTCGCGGTGTGGGGCACGAACGGGAACTGCACGATCCCCACGTCGGCAACGGGCATCGCCGCGAACGCAACGGGGGTGAACCCGACTGCGGCGTCGTACGTCACGATCTTTCCAGCGGACGCCAACCCGCGCCCGGTCGCATCGAACCTCAATGTCGTCGCGGGTGGATCGCCCACCCCGAACCAGGTCACCGTTGGCCTCTCCGTCGCCGGTGCGATCTCGATCTACAACAACACCGGAACGATCGACCTGATCGTCGACATCGTCGGCTACTACCAAGCCGCGCCGTCGGGCGGTGTCGTCAACAACGACGACCGCTACTACACCAAGCCAGAAGTGGATGCCGCCGTCGCCACGAAGCAGACCAAGTTGACCGG
>JAOBWQ010000257.1 GCA_025463425.1 Ilumatobacteraceae bacterium
CCTCGAAGCCGGTCAGCTGGCCGGAGTGCAGGTCGACGATCGGCTGGTAGTACGGGATGATCTCGCCACGCTCCAGGCCGTGGCGCAGCTCGCCCGAGGTGCGCAGCGCCAGCACCGACGTCTCGTGGGTGCCGGGGGCGAAGGTCTCGATGCAGTCCCGACCGCGCGCCTTGGCGCGGTACATCGCCGCATCGGCATCCCGGAGCAGATCGTCAGCGGTCACACCGGGCCGGTCGGCGTAGGTGATGCCGATGCTGCCGGACACGAACAGCTCGGCGCCGTCGACCATCATCGGTTGGCAGATCGCCTCACGGAGCCGTTCGGCGATGTCGGCCGGCGACACGTCCAGCTGGAGCCCGTCGAGCATGACGATGAACTCGTCCCCACCGAACCGGCCGAGCATGTCGCGGTCACGCACGACCGACCGCAACCGCTCGCTCATCCCGCGCAGCAGCTCGTCGCCCGCGGCGTGGCCGAGGCTGTCGTTGACGACCTTGAAGTTGTCGAGGTCGATGAACAGGACCGCGATCGACCCGACCTCGGCACCGTCGAGTCGACGGCGGAGCTGTTCCAGGAAGTGGGCGCGGTTGGGCAGACCGGTGAGCTCGTCGTGGCTCGCCGCCCACTGGAGGTGCTCTGCGGAGCGACGCTGCTCGGTGATGTCCTGCACGTGCGCGATCGCCAGTTGGCCGCCATCGCCGTCGTCCATCACGCTGACGGACGTGTGCGCCCACACGATCTGCCCGTCGGGGCGTAGGTAGCGCTTGTCCAGGCTGTAGGCGGCCGGAGCTGCCTTGCCCGGCGGCGCGCCTCGCTGCATCGCGGACTCCATCTCCGTGCCGTCGAGCAAGCGGTCGTCGGGGTGGGTGATGTCGAGCACCGAGCGGCCGATGAGCTGCTCACGCGTCGCGCCGAGCATGCGGCACAGTGCGCTGTTGACATCGAGCAGGACCAGCGAGTGCGCCGACGCCATCGCCATGCCCGTGGGTGCGGATTCGAACGCGATGCGGAAGCGAGCATGGGCCTGTTCGAGGTTGACCGGCATCGGCGCGGCATCCGAGGCGGACGCGAGATCGGTGAGATCCGGCAGGACGAGCTCACGGGTCGGAGTGTCGTCAGGGTCGACCGCCACCACCGGCTTCCGGTCGAGGACGGGCAGCGGGGGTTCGGGCTCGGTGGCCAACAGTCGGGGGTCGCTGCGCCAGGCGATCGTGAACCAGATCACCGTTGCCACCACGGCACCGAGCGCCGCCAGCCCGATGCCCATCAGCACATCGATCACGCGGAACTCCTCACGGCTCCACTCTAGACGGTCACTCCTGGTGTTCTGGCGACTGCTCTGCGTGCCACCAGTCGTCGAGCCGGGCACGAACCGCGTCGTCACCGAGGAGCCCGTCCTCGAGGCGGACTTCGAGCAGGAACTTCATCGCCTTGCCGACCTGCGGACCCGGCTTGAGCCCGAGATGCGCCATCACCGCACCGCCATCCATCTCCGGACGGATCGCCTTGAGCTCCTCCTGCGCGGCCAGCACGGCGATCCGTTCCTCGAGGTCGTCCATCCGCCGGCTGAGCATCTGCGCCTTCTTCTCGTTGCGCGTGGTGCAGTCGCAGCGGGTCAGCACGTTCAGCTCGGTCAACAACGGGCCGGCGTCGTTGACGTAGCGGCGCACCGCGGAGTCGGTCCAGCCGGCCTCGTAGCCGTGGAAGCGCAGGTGCAGGTGGACCAGCTCGGTGATCGCATCGACGTCGTCGTTGCTGTAGCGCAGCGCCTGGAGACGGGTGCGCGTCATCCGGGCCCCGACGACCTCGTGGTGGTAGAAGGTGACGCCCTTGCCCTTGAGGTAGCCGCGGGTGCGCGGCTTACCGACGTCGTGCATCAGCGCGGCCAGGCGGGTACGACGGAAGTCCCATTCGCCGGGGAAGTCGCGCGTCACGTTCTCGACGACGGCAATGGTGTGGGTGAGGACGTCCTTGTGGCGGTGGATGGGGTCCTGCTCGAGGCGCATGCCCGACAGCTCGGGCAAGAACTCGTCGGCCAGGCCGGTGTCGACGAGGAAGAACAGGCCGGCCGCGGGATGGTCGACCGTGATCAACTTGTCCAGTTCCGCACTGATCCGCTCCGGTGACACGATCTGCAGCCGCGCACGCATGGCAGACACCGCTTCGACCAGCTCCGGCACCGGCTGCAGCTGGTAGCCGGCGATGAACCGGGCGGCGCGCAGCATCCGCAACGGATCGTCACCGAAGCTGATCTCCGGGCTGAGCGGCGTGCGCAGGACCTTCGCCGCGAGATCGACCGCGCCGCCGAACGGATCGACCAGCGTTGGCGCATCGCTGGTCAGCTCCAGCGCCATCGCGTTGACCGTGAAGTCGCGGCGCGACAGGTCGGAATCGATCTCCGTCGAGAACGTGACTTCGGGCTTGCGCGAATCGTCGTGGTAGACCTCGGCGCGGTGGGTGGTGATCTCGTAGATCCGGTCGCCCTTCTTGGCACCGATCGTGCCGAACTTCTCGCCCTGGGTCCAGATCGCATCGGCCCAGCCCTGCAGGCAGGCCTTGATCTCGGCGGGCAGCGCGTCGGTGGTGGCGTCGAAGTCCTGCTCGCCATCGGCGACCTTGTTGATCAGCAGGTCGCGCACGGTGCCGCCGACGAGGTAGAGCCGCTTGCCCGCCGCCCGGAAGCGGTCGGTGAGGGGCTGCAGCTCGGCCAGCGCCGGGGCGAATCGTTCGGGGATCATGGCCGAATCAGGCTACGGGGTGCGGTTCAGCGGCACGCGGCCAGATCCGGCTGGTCCCAGAACTCGCGGCACGCGTCGACGTGATCGGCGCCGGGCCCGCCGCTGGTCGACGGCTCCGGCATCACGACCCGACGCTCCAGT
>JAOBWQ010000265.1 GCA_025463425.1 Ilumatobacteraceae bacterium
TGCGGCGCCAGACCGTGCTCGCGGAAGAAGTGTGGATCGCGCGACGCGACGATGCCCTCGCACGCCAGCAGCCCGGCATGGCGATGGTCCGGGTGGAGCCGGTAGCGCTTCCACGGATCGTGGCCGAGCACGACGTCCGGGCGCACGGTGCGGATGCAGCGAGCGACCTCGCCGCGCATCGCGAGGCTGCTGTCGAGCTCGCCGTCGATCTGGCCGAGGAACGTCACGGTGCCGATGTCGGGCGAGTCCGCAGAGAGTCGCGCGGCCGCCTCGCGCTGTTCGGCCTGCCGGGCGACCCGGAGCGCGGCGATGTCGGCGTCGGCGTTCCAGGTGCCCTTCGAGCCGTCGGTCAGGACGAGGTGGTGCACGATGCATCCGTCCGCAGCCCACTTCGCCAGCGTGCCCCCTGCGCCGAACTCGACGTCGTCGGGGTGCGCACCGATCGCGAGGGCCACCTCCGGCGTCGGCAGGTTCGTGGTCCAGTGGACCGCGCCTACGGCTGGTTGACCGGGTTCGTTCGCAGCCATGTGGGCAACGCCTTTGCAACGAGGGGATGGGCGAGGTCGGCTGGCGTGTCGATGTCGAGCGCAAGGCCGGGATCGCGCAGCACCCGCACGGGCAGCCCGAGGCGGGTGGCCTGGGCGAGGTGGCGGCGGAACGACTGCGAGCCGTACGACGGTTGGAACCCCGACGACGTCGGCACGGCGAGCACGTTGGTGCCGTCGGAGCGGCCATCGGGGACGAGCACGATGCCGCCGGTCATCACGACGCCCGCGAGGGGCGACGGCAGCGGGAGATCGCTGTGCGCGACGATCGCGTGCTCGATGCCTGCAGTCGCCAACGCAGCGATGCCGTCGAGCACCGCAGCGTTGAGCCCGACGCTCGGCCGCCACAACACCGTCGCGCCCAGCGCGGTGGCCCAGTCGGCGACGTCGGGATCGTCGCAGGCCACGAAGACCGGCAACGGGGCAGCGGCGGCCACGACCAGCTCGGCTGTCCAGCGCGCGAGACGGATCCGGTCCGACGCGGACACCACACCGGCGAGCCGGGCCTTGGCCTGTCGAAAGTCCTTGACCGGAATGAGCACAGCGGCGTCCACTCCGGGCAAGGCTAATGGGGTCCTATGCTGCCGCCATGGCCCGAGTCGCTCACCACGTGCTCGACGCGAGGTACGAGAACCACCTGCGCGAGGCATGGCAGGCATACGGCGATCCACGTTCGATCGTGTCGGTCGTCGAGGTCAGCGCCAAGGTCTCGACCAACCGGGTGTACCGGTTCCGGCTCGACGACGGTCACAGCAACATCGCCAAGGTGTCGTCGTACGGGTCGTACTTCTTGTTCCGCGAGGACCACGACCGGATCCACCGCACGCGCGTCGTGCTGCAGAGCACGCGCTGGGCCGGGCTGCTGGCCGATGTGCTGACCGAACGCGACGGTCGTCCCGACGACAACCGCGACACCAAGCGCGACGGCCATCGCGAACGCGTGTTCACGTTCTTCAACGACGACTTGTGGACCGCGTTCTACCAGGACGTGCCGCAGGGCCGTTCACTGCCGAAGATCCTCACCGAGGGCCAGGTGGCCGATCTCGGTGAGGAGATGGGCCTGCTCCACCGTGACTGCGCCGAGGCGTCGCGGCGCATCCCGCCGTCGTCGAAGTCGATCAAGTCGGACGCGATCCACCTGCTCGAGCTGCTGTCCGACAAGCACTCGTCGCTGAAGTTCAAGTACGACGCGTCCGAGAAGCAGTACCTGCGCAGCCAGTGCCACGAGTTCCTGGAGCAGCTCGACCGGTTCGGCTACGACGACTGGTCGCGCATCCCGGTCCTGATCGACTGGAACCTCGGCAACTTCTCGGTCTCGATGGCGCGCCAACAGGTGCGGCTGTTCAGCCGATGGGACTACGACTGGTTCCGCATCGAGCCGCGCCTGCTCGACTTCTACTTCCTGTCCCGCGTCGCCAGCTCGACGGGTGATCGGACCGTGTTCTCGTACTCGCCGCACACGTTGCTCGAAGCTCGGTTCCAGCGCTTCCTGGCCGCGTACCATCGCATCTTCCCGATGAACGAGGACGAGATCCTGTTCCTGCGCGAGGTGTACCGGTTCTTCATCCTCAACTACGTCGTCCGCGAGGGTGACAACTTCTTCCAACCGGAGTACTGGCACCGCCTGCAGCACGAGGCCGTGTCGTTGTGCCTCCCTGCTGCGGAACGGCTCGACCTCCGTCCACTGCTGGCGATGCTCGACTGATGGGACCGAACTGATGGGACCGAACTGATGGGGATCAACGTCGCGGTGATCGGTGCCGGCTCCTGGGGCACGACGGTGGCCGCGCTCGCCGCGGCCAACACCGACACGATGTTGTGGGCTCGCCGTCCGCAGTTGGCCGACGTGATCAACGCGACGCACATCAACACCGACTACCTCCCGGCGTTCACGCTGCCCGAGACGCTGCGCGCGACGAGCGACCTCGCCGCCGCGGTGGGCATGGCCGACGTGCTGGTGATGGCCGTCCCGTCCCACGGCTACCGCGAGGTTGCTGCGGAGGCGGCCCAACACCTGCGTCCGTGGGTGCCGATCGTCAGCCTGGCCAAGGGCGTGGAGAAGAGCTCG
>JAOBWQ010000266.1 GCA_025463425.1 Ilumatobacteraceae bacterium
ACGACTTCCTCCAGGGCGACGTGACCGGTTGCCCGGCCCACCACGCCGGCCTGGAGACGGCTCATGTCGAGCAGGTCACGGACCATGCCGTCGAGACGATCGGATGCGTTGTCGATGTTGACGAGCAGCGCCGTGCGGTCCTCGTCGCTGAACTCGACATCGGTCTGGAGCAAGCCGCTGGCCGACGCCTTGATCGACGCGAGCGGTGTGCGCAGGTCGTGCGAGACCGCCTGCAGCAGCGCGGTGCGGAGCGCATTGGCCTCGGCGAGGACCTCGGCGTTCGCAGCGTCGGCGCGCAGCTTGCGGCCCTGCAGCGCGACGGACAGCTGATCCGCGAATGCGCGGAGCACCTCGAGCTGATCCGGGCCCAGCGCCTCGGTCGACACGACGAGGCGCACACTGCCGTCCTCGGCGAGATCGACCGATGTGCCGTCGGTGGGATCGAGCAGCTCGCGGCTACCGACGAGCACCGTCGGCCACCAGCTGACCTTCGCCGCGCCTCCGGCGCCGGCGGGCGCGGTCTGGCGCTCGAGCACGGCGGCAGCCTCGAGCCCGAACGTCGCGCGGAGTTGCTCGAGCAGCTCCGGCAATGGATCGTGCTCGCCCACCAACGTTGCCGCCGACCGAGCGAGCGCGCCGGCCTCGGCCCGGGCGCGCGCGGCCTCGCGCGAGCGACCGGCGGAGCGGTCGACGATGATGCCGACCACCACCGTGACGGCCACGAAGACCGCGAGCGCGACGACGTTCTGGGCGTCGTTGACCGTCAGGGTGTGCAGCGGTTCGGTGAGGAACCAGTTGGTGAGGGCGAAGGCGAACGCCGACGCGAAGAGCCCGGGGAGCAGACCGCCGAGCGTGGCCACGCCGAGCACGACACAAAGGTCGAGGAGCAACGCGCTGCCGAGCGACACGTGGCGGCGGAGCGTGGTGAGCACGAAGGTCAACAGGGGCAGGCCGACGAGGCACAGCACCCATGCCGACGCGCGCAGCCGCGGCTTGACCGGCACGGCTCGGCGCAAATGCGGCACGTGGGGCAGCGAGAAGTTGGGGCGCGACGACGGTGCATCGGTACCGATCACGTGGACATCGATGTGCCCGAGCTCGTCGACCAGGGCATTGGCGATGGTGCCCTTGCCGCGCCGGCTGCCCGGGGCGCGGCGGTTGGCGCCGAGCACGAGTTGGGTGGCTTGCTCGACCCTCGCGAACCCGGCCAACGCTTGGGCGACGTCGTCGCCGACGACCTCGCGATAGACGCCGCCCAGCTCGGTGACAAGCCGGCGTTGCAGCTCCAGGTCCGGACCCGGTTCGCCGCGATCGGTCACGACGTGCACGCCGACGAGCTCGCCGCGTACCCGCCCGGCGATGCGCGCTGCGCGCCGCACGACGTGCCCACCACCGAACCCGGCGAGTGCGATCACGACGCGTTCGCGGATCTCCCAGGGCTGGGCGATGCCGTGCGTCGCGACGTAGTCCTGCAGCCGCTCGTCCACACGGTCGGCGACCCACAGCAGGGCCAGCTGTCGCAGCGCACCGAGCGTTCCCGGTCGGAAGTAGTCGGCCAGTGCCGCGTCGATCCGTTCCGGCGGGTAGACGTTGCCGTGGGCGAGCCGGCGGCGCAGCGCCTCCGGGCTCATGTCGACCAGTTCGATCTGATCGGCGGCGCGCACGAACGAGTCCGGGATCGTTTCGGTCGGCGTGCTGCCCGTGATCGTCGCGATCACGTCGTTCATCGATTCGAGGTTCTCCACGCCGACCGTGGTGACGACGTCGATGCCGGCATCGAGCAGGACACCGACCTCGTGCCATCGATGCTCGCCCGGTGCGATGTGGTGGGCCATGTCGTCGACCAGCACGACGTCGGGTCGGGCGGCGAGGACGTCGTCGAGGTGCATCTCCGGCACCGAGATGCCGGCCAGCAACACCGACCGGGGCGGGATCACCGTCATGTCGGCGAGCAACCCGTGGATCGCCGCTCGCCCGTGGGTCTCGACGATGCCGACCACCACGTTGGTGCCGCGCGCGGCGCGTCGCCGACCTTCTTCGAGCATCGCGTAGGTCTTGCCGACGCCTGGCGCGGCGCCGAGGTAGACGCGCAGCGTGCCGCGTCCCGGCGCGGTCGCTGCGCTCATCTGCCGGTGACGGCGACGGCGGCGAGATCGACCGCCTGCCGGAGCGCTTCGACCATCGACCGTTCATCGGCCGTTCCGGTGCCGGCGATGTCGAACGCGGTGCCGTGGTCCACGGAGGTGCGCACGACGGGCAGGCCGATCGTGATGTTGACCCCGGCCTCGAGCCCGAGCACCTTGACCGGGCCGTGCCCTTGGTCGTGGTACATCGCGACCACGCAGTCGAAGTCGCCGCGCCGGGCGCGGAAGAAGAGGGTGTCGGCCGGGAGCGGGCCGACCGCGTCGATGCCCTCGGCGCGCACGGTGGCGATGGCGGGCTCGATCTTCACGGCTTCCTCGCCGTGCCCGAACAGGCCGTTCTCGCCGGCGTGTGGGTTGATGCCGCACACCGCGAGGCGCGGCCTGGCGATGCCCGATCGGCGCAGCGTCTCGTCGGCGCGACGGATCGTGCGCGCCACGAGCCCCGGCTCGATCTTCGCGATCGCATCGATGATCCCGATGTGGGTGGTCACGTGAACGACCCGAAGTCCGGGGGCGACGAGCATCATCGACACCTCCGCGGTGCCCGTCAGGTGGGCCAGCAGCTCGGTGTGCCCGGGGAACAGGTGCCCGGCCGCGTGCAGCGCCTCCTTGTTCAGCGGCGCGGTGCAGATCGCCTGCACCTCTCCTGCAAGGGCCATGGCCGCAGCACGCTCGATGTAGCGGTACGCGGCATCGCCGCCCAACGGAGAGACGCGTCCCCATGGAAGGTCGGCCGGCACGGTGCCGACGTCGACGATGTCGACAGCACTCCGATCGAGCGTGACGCCGCACAGCTCGGCCGCAGCGGCCAGGCGGACTGAATCGCCGATCACCACCGGCCGGCAGCTGGCCAGCACGTCGGCACGGGCCAGTGCCTTGACCACCACCTCCGGACCAACACCGGCGGGATCACCCATCGTGACGGCGATGATCGGGCGGGTCGACATGCGGCTCATTATTGCGCCTCGCTTCTCAGGAACTGCACGGCGCGGCGCAGGGCGCCGGCGTCACCGAAGCCGCCGGCCTTGGTGACCAGCGAGCAGCCTGCCGGGTGCGGACCGTCGGACCCGACGACAGACCAGGGAATGCCCGTCTCGACCTCGCCGCCGACGGCGAAGCGATCGATGCCGAGGGCATCCAGCACGGCGCGCGCCGTGGCACCGCCGGTGAGCACCAGGCCGTCGACGCCGACCAGCGCGGTCGATGCGAGCTGGTCCACAGCAGCGTGGTCGCGCGGGTCGACCCGATACACCGCGGCCGGCGAGGCGGCCACCTCTGCGTCGAGCTCGACGAGCTGTGCAGCCGATGCGGCGTGCAGCGAGCCGATCACCACGGCGACCCGGCTGGCAGACGTTCGTTCGAGGACCACCCGCCCGGTCGGCGCAGTGACCCGGGCGAGCTCGTGGGCGAGGCCGGCCGAGCCGACCCACAGCGTGCGTCCCGGGTGGCGCGGATCGTGCAGGGTGCGCACGATGCGAGCGAGGTCGTCGTCACAGACGGCATCGGGGACGACGACGTCGATCTCGACATCGGTGTCCGAGCGGGCGTTGGCGGGCGACAGGTCGCGGAGCGCTTCGCGCAGGCTGCCCGCATCCATCGGCACCGAAGCGACATGAACGTGCTGGTCGACGACCGTGCGGCCGAGACGAGGGAACGCCGGGCAGACCACGATTCGTTCCGGCGGCGCGGCCAGTGCGCCGAGGGCGGCCATCACCGTCGCTGCGATGTGCCCGCGCAGTGTCGAGTCGACCTTGACGAACACCGGGCCCACGGCCCTGCGCACCGCCTCGGCCGTGCGCCGGACAGCCTCTGCGACGTCCGCCGCCCGTCCGTCGGTGTCGACCGCGATGACCTCGTCGGGATCCTCGGACAACCTCGTTGCGCCACCGACCCACACCGTGGCGCGGTGACCGGCAGCGGCAAACGCTCCCGCGCTGTCCGCCGCGCCGGTGAGGTCGTCGGCGACGATGAGCACGCCGTATCTTGCCCGCGTTCGGGTCGGTCAGGCGGGGATCGGTGTCGGCGGCTGCTCGCCGCGCAGCACGGCGAGCGCGTTCGCAGCGGCCAGCGTGGCCATCGCGGTTCGTGTCTCCACCGTTGCCGACCCGAGGTGGGGGAGCAGGACGACGTTGTCCAACCCGAGCAGCCCGGGGAGCACCGTCGGCTCCTGCTCGAACACATCGAGGCCGGCGCCGGCGATCTGGCCGGCCGCGAGTGCGCCCGCCAGTGCCGCTTCGTCGACCACTGGACCGCGTGCAGTGTTGATCAAGAACGCATCGGGGCGCATCGCCGCCAGCTCGTTGGTGCTGATGAGGTGATGGGTGGCCGGCGAGTACGGGCAGTGCAGCGACACGACGTCGCTGGTGGCCAGCAGATCGGGGAGCTCCATGCGAACGCAACCGAGCTCTGCCGCGAGCTCCTCTCTGACCGCAGTGCGGTTCGAGTAGGCGATCGTCATCCCGAACGCTCGGGCCCGTCGGGCGAGCGCCGCACCGATCTGGCCCATACCGACGATGCCGAGCACACGGCCCTGGATGCTGGTGCCGAGCATGTAGAACATGCCCCACTGCCATGGCCGCTGGGCGCGGATGACGCGCTCGCCCTCGGCCAGGCGGCGGGTCGACATGAGGATCAGCGCCATCGCGATGTCGGCCGTGGCCTCGGTGAGGACGCCGGGTGTGTTGGTCACGAGCACGCCGCGTTCGCGGCACGCGATGACGTCGATGTTGTTGTACCCGACTGCGACGTTGGCGACGACACGCAGTTGCGGGCCGGCAGCATCGAGCAGCGGCGCGTCGACCTTCTCGGTGAGCAGCGACAGGATCGCGTCCGCTCCGGCGACCCGGGACAGGAGCTCGTCCCGGCCGATGAGCACCTCGCTGTCCCAGGCGATCACGTCGTGCTCGGCGGCCAACATCGAGACGGCCTCCGCGGGCACCCGACCGGTCAGCACGACCTTCATGACGAGACCCTCATTGCCGGCTGGCGATCCACTGCTGGAGCTCACCGAGGCCGGCACGGATGTCGTCGATGCCGATGCCCGAGTAGGCGAAGCGCACGTACTGACGGTCCTCGCCGGGCTGAGGCCGGCCGAAGTGCCGGCGGGTGCAGAACGAGACGCCCGTGGCGTGCAGCGCCTGCTCGGCGAACGACGGCAGGTCTGCTGCGCCGACGATGGCCATCGCATCCGTGACATCGGGGAACAGGTAGAACGTCGCTTCCGGTGCCGAGACGGTGATGCCAGGAGTCGCCTGCAGGACCTCGACCGCGGCGTCGCGGCGAGCGACCAGCACGTCGAGCATCGCCAGGCACTCGCTCTGGTCGCCACGGATGCCCTCCACCCCGGCGTACTGCACGAAGTGGGTGGTGCAGCTCTCGTCGTTGGTGTTCAGCTTGGCGATCGTGTCGGCGATCTCGACCGGCCCGACGGCCGCGCCGAGGCGCCAACCGGTCATCGCGAACTTCTTCGAGAACGTGTACAGGATCACGGTCCGCTCCTGCATCCCCGGCAGCGACGCGATCGACTTCGAGCTGCCCGAGTAGCGCATCTCGAAGTAGGCCTCGTCCGACAGCACCCAGAGGTCGTGCTCGATCGCGAGCTGGGCGATGGCCTCGCGCTCGGCGTCGGTGGACTCGGCCCCGATCGGGTTCTGGAGGTCGTTGTAGATGATCGCACAGGTCGCAGGCGTGATCAGCGAGCGCACCTGGTCGAGGTCGATGCTGAACCCGGTCGCGGTCGGGAGGTAGCGGTAGGCCTTGGCGACACCCCCGAAGTACTCGATCTGGCTCTCGTAGATCGGGTAGCCAGGGTTCGGGTAGAGCACCTCCTGGCCCGGGTTCATCACGGATTGGATGAACTTGGTGATGACCGGTTTGCCGCCGGGCTGGACCACGACCTGGTTCGGGGCATAGTGGAGGCCGCGGCGCATGCCGATGTCTTCGGCCAGCGCCTCGCGCAGCGGTGCGATGCCGGCCGCCGGGCAGTAGCCGGTCTTCCCGTCGGCGATCGCACGGTCCATCGCCGCCACCACGTTCGAGGGCGTCGCAAGGTCGAGGTCGCCGAGGTGGAAGGGGTAGATGCGGTTGCCCTTCGCCCCCCACTCGGCGGCGGCGAGCGAGACCGTGAACGCCGTTTCGGTGCCCAGTCGTGTGAGCCGTTCTGCCAGCGCCATGATCGCTCTCCCTGCAGGTTGCCGCACCGTCGTTGGCGCAGAGGGATTGT
>JAOBWQ010000277.1 GCA_025463425.1 Ilumatobacteraceae bacterium
GGCGGAGGTCTACGCGGCGCTCGTGCTCGGGACGCGCGACTACGTCACCAAGAACCGCTTCACCGATGTCGTGATCGGTCTGTCCGGTGGCATCGACTCCACGATCGTCGCGTGCGTCGCCGTCGACCCGCACGGTGCCGAACACGTGCACGGCATCTCGATGCCGTCGCGCTACAGCAGTGACGGCTCCAAGGACGACGCCAAGGCGTTGGCCGACAACCTCGGCATCGACTACCGCACGATCGCGATCGAGCCGGCGTTCGCGTCCTACCTCGAGATGTTCGCGCCGTCGTTCGCCGGCCGGCCGGCCGATCTGACGGAAGAGAACCTGCAGAGCCGGATCCGCGGCATGACGCTGATGGCGATGTCGAACAAGTTCGGCTGGATGGTCCTCACGACTGGCAACAAGAGTGAGATGGCCGTCGGCTACTTCACGATCTACGGCGACAGCGTCGGTGGCTACGCCGTGATCAAGGACGTGCTCAAGACGAGCGTCTACGACCTGTGCCGCTACTACAACGAGCGCGAGGGCAGAGAGATCATCCCGGAAGCGGTGATCACCAAGCCACCGTCGGCCGAGCTGCGACCCGACCAGCGCGACGATCAGTCGCTGCCGCCCTACGAGGTGCTCGATCCGATCCTCTCGATGTACGTCGAAGACGACCGCACTGCCACCGAGATCATCGCCGCCGGGTTCGACGAGGCGCTGGTGCGGCGCATCGCCCGGCTGGTCGACGTCAACGAGTACAAGCGCCGCCAGTGCCCTCCTGGAGTGCGGGTGAGCGTCAAGGCGTTCGGCAAGGACCGCCGGCTCCCGATCACCAACGGCTACACGGGCTGATCAGGCAGGCGACCGCTGCCGGCGACCTACTGGCCTTGCGGAGATCTTCACGGAATCGTTCAACTCGCGGCCCTTGCGGCCCGATGAACTGGCGTGCAGGAATCGAGCGCCTCGGGCGAACGGCACTTTGCGGGGACTCTGACGAGAATGGTCATCGACCATTGCCGTCAGCACGCGCCCGAGGTCACGAGCGTCGAGCTTCTCGCGCTCGCGGGTGAGACGCGCCCGCTCGAAGTTCTGCTCGACGACGCCTCGTGGAGCTCGTACGGCTCCTTCCGCAGACTGCTCGAAGCGGCCGCTGGAGTGCTCGGAGGAGTCGATCGGCTGTTCGACATCGGCAGCCAGGCGGCGATCGCCGCGGGCTCGATGCCGGAGAGCACGGGTGCGCTGCAGGACCTCGGTTCGCCGGAAGCGTTGTTCGAGCTCGTCGGCGCCGGACAGAACAGCATCTTCCCGGTGCTCGACACCACGACGGCGCAGATCGGCCCGAACGACTGGGCGATCCGGAGCCGGCTCAAGGACGGACTGGAAGCGTTCCCGGAGCTGTGCTCGTTCATCGTCGGTCTCGATGGTCTGCTGCCCGCGCTGTACGGCTTCTCCAACGTCACCACGGTGGAGGAGGAGTGCGTCTGCAACGGCGACGACTGGTGCACCGTTCGTGTGCGTTGGTCCGACACCGACGCCGCATCGCGCCAACTCGCGATCCTCGAGACCAAGGTGCAGCTCAGCGAGCTGCGCCTCGACTCCTTCCAGCGCACGCTCGCCGAGCTCGTTTCGGCCGACGACCTCGACACGATGCTCACGAAGGTCGTCGACTCCGCCGCGCATGCGGTGCGCGCCCCTGCGTTCGTGCTCGCGCTCGAATCCCTGCCGTGGGCCGGCCACCGCGTCTACCGGCAGGGTCTCAGCGAAGCCGAGGCCGCACTCGTGGCGGCCGACGCGCTGCGCCTCGATCACCCCGACGCGATGCAGGGCGGGATCGCGGTCGATGTCGCGTCGACGCGCCGCAACTACGGCCGACTCGTCGCCCTGGACCCCTCGAGCACTCTCATGCCTCACGAGCGCAGCCTGCTCGAGGCATACGCGCGCCTCGTCGCGACCGCACTCGACTCGGCGACCGCGCTCGAGGATGCGCGCCGCCAGGCCAAGACCGCGCACACGTTGCTCAACCTCTCCACTGCGCTCGCCCAGATCGCGACCACCGACGAGATGGCCGGCAAGCTGGCGCAGGCGATCCCGATCGTCGTCGAGTGCGACCTCGCCCTCGTCGCCCTCCTCGACCCCGCCTCGGGCGTTGCGCGGGTGGTCGCCGCACATGGCGTCGACGAGAGCGTGATCGGCCTCACCACCTCGATGGTGGGTGAGGGCTTGATCAACGAGTTGAGGTTCTACGACCAGGCGACGGCACGCGAGCCGTTGCGCACGTTCATGGCCATGCACGGCATGGTCGCGATGGTCAGCGTGCCGGTCCTGGTCGACGACGCCGCCGTCGGATCATTGGTCGCAGCCGTGACATCACAGCCCGAGCGCCTCACCGCGGGCGTCGAGCTGGAGGAACGGCTCCGTGGCCTGGCGGGTCAGGCATCGACCGCGCTGCGCAACGCCACGCTCATCGAGCAGATCCGCCACCAGGCGATGCACGACAGCCTCACCGGCTTGCCCAACCGCACCCTCATCCTCGACCGCGCCGAGCAGATGCTGGCCCGCGCCCGCCGCACGCGCATGCCATGCGCCGCG
>JAOBWQ010000325.1 GCA_025463425.1 Ilumatobacteraceae bacterium
CGTTCGAAGAGGCCGCCGCGGACAAGACCCACGCGGTGCAGGACTACCTCGATCTGATCAAGGCGAGCGGCGGCGACATCTCCCAGCTCGGCTCGACCGGTGCGAGCGCGTTCTTGCTCTGGGCGACGGCTGCGCAGGAGTGCGGTGCATCGCTGACACGTGACTGCACGATCGCCAACCTGAAGAACATCCACAACTGGACCGGACACGGGCTCTACACCGAGACCGACCCGGGAGCGAACCATCCGACACAGTGCACCGCGCTGCTGAAGCTGGACGGCACCAAGTACGACCGAGTCGTGCCCACCGAGCCCGGCACCTTCGAGTGCGATCCGTCCTACGTCGTCAAGATCCCGTCGACCCCGGCGCTCGAGGCGGCCAAGCTCGACGCGAACCGCATCTCGCAGCAGTTCTCGACGGGAGGCTGAGCACCTGACCTGATCCGCCAGACCCGCTCGGCTCGTCGTCGAGCGGGTCTGCCGGACTCGTTGCAAATGAGTACCGGTTACTCACGCCCCCAACGGGGGCGTGAGGTCTTCTGGTGGAATGCAACCCCCTCGTCCCTCGACGCCGCGACGCTCCACGCTGCTCACGATCGGTTCACTGCTCCTGGGCGTCCTTGTCGGAGCCTCGATCGTCGCCCCCGGCCCTGCACGCGCTGACGCGCCGCTGGGAACCATCACGACAGCGGTCGGGACGATCGGCGATGGTGGTCCTGCGGCGAACGCGTACATCGCCCCGAAGTCCCTCGCCACCGACTCAGCCGGCAACATCTACGTCGCCGAATCGCATCGGGTCCGCAAGATCGCCGCGGTCACGCACGTGATCACCACCGTTGCCGGCAACGGCCTGGCCATCGACGACGGCGACGGTGGCCCCGCGGTGGCTGCCAGCCTCAGTCCGAGGTTCGTGACGGTGGCCGCCAACGGAGACCTGTACATCTCCTCCAACCAGCGGGTGCGCAAGATCACCGTGGCCACCGGCATCATCACCACGTTTGCGGGCACCGGTGGCGTGGGGACCACGGGTGACGGCGGCCCGGCCACCGCCGCCACGTTCATGTCTCCTGCGGGCCTCGCGATCGACAGCGCCGGCAACCTGTACATCGCCGACTCCGGTGCGCACCGGGTGCGCAAGGTCGCGACCGACGGCAAGATCTCGCTCTACGCGGGCACGGGAAGTGCCGGGTTCACGAGCGACAACGTGGTGGCCACGACCTCGAAGTTGTCTTCGCCGAACGGGCTCGCGATCGATCCGACCACCAACTTCCTCTACATCGCCGACACGGGCAACAGTCGGATCCGGAAGGTGACGCCGGGGGTTGGCGGCGTGATCACGACGGTCGCCGGCAGCACCGCGGCGGGATACGACGGAGAAGGCACCGGGAAGAAGCTCAACCAGCCACTGCAGGTCGCGTACGCCAGCGACGTGCTCTACGTGACCGACACCACGAACCAGCGGTTGCGGCGGGTCGGGCTGATCTTGAACTCGTTGTCCACGCTGGCCGGCAACGGCACGGCCTCGTCGACGGGCGACGGCGGCCAGGCCGCCCTCGCGACGCTCGACTATCCCCGGGGGCTCGCCGTGTTCGAGTCCGGCGGCAGCGTGACCGCGTACGTGACCGACGATTCGTCGACGATCCGCGCCGTCACCGGCATCGGGACGGCGACGGTGAAGATCGACCGGTTCGCGGGGATCGGCGCGGCGTACGCCGGCGACGGTGGTCCTGCGACCGCCGCGATCGTCGGTGGCTACCTGCGCTTCGCCACGGCGCCGAACGGTGATCTGATCATCGCTGACGGCGAGAACAACCGCGTCCGGCGCGTCGCCCACGACACCGGCATGATCTCCACTATCGCGGGCACCGGCACGTACGGGTACAACGGCGACGGACCGGCGCTGACCCGAAACATCGCACCGAATGCGATCGCGGTGGATGGAGCGGGCAACGTCTACATCGGGCTCGACAAGGACTCGGTGGTCCTGAAGCTGACGGTGGCAACCGGGATGGTCACCACGATCGCCGGTTCAGGCGATCAGGCGTTCAACGGCGACGGGCCGGCACTGAGCGTCAACCTCGAACCGGACGCCCTTGCCGTCGATGCTTCGGGGAACGTCTACATCGCGGACAGCAAGTCGAACCGGATCCGCAAGCTGATCGTTGCAACCGGAATGATCTCCACCGTCGTTGGCACCGGTAACGCAGCATTCAACGGCGACGGTGCGGGAGCTTCGACCCAGGTCCATCCCGATCAGCTCGCGGTTGATGCCAACGGCGACCTTTACTTCAGCGACCAGTTCTCGGGGCGCGTGCGCAAGTTCACCGTCGCCACCGGCATGGTCACGACGATCGTCGGCACCGGGTTGCAGCCGTACAACGGAGAGTTGGACGGACTGTCCACGAACATCCAGCCCGACGGCGTCGCGGTCGACACGCTCGGCAACGTCTACATCGCCGAGGCATCCAACCAGCGCGTGCGTCGCTACGACCACGCCACGGGGAAGATGTCGACGGTCGCCGGCACGGGCGTGCCCGGGTTCTCGGGCGACGGTGGGCCGGCGACGTCGGCGAAGATCATCGGGCCGGAGACGGTGGCGATCGACGCAGCGGGGAAGCTGTACCTCAGCGATGAGGACGACCACCGGATCCGGCTGGTCACCACCGACCTCTCCGTGCCGGTTGCTCCGACGAACCCGACGGGCCCGGTCAACGCCGGTCCGGCGTACAACCCGGTCACGCCCGAGCGGTTGCTCGACACCCGCGACGGCACGGGAGCGCCCGCCGGCAAGCTCGTCGCGGGCAACACGCTGACGCTGCAGGTGACCGGGGCCGGCGCGACCAACGTGCCCTCGACCGCCCTCGCGGTGGCGCTGAACGTCACGGTGACCGAGCCGGATGCGAACGGCTACCTCACGGTCTGGCCCTGCGGTCAGCCGCAACCGCTGGCGTCGAACCTCAACTTCTCAGCAGGAGAGACGATCCCGAACCTGGTGATCGCCAAGCTGGGCACGAACGGCACGGTGTGCATCATCGGCCAGTCGACCACGCACGTCGTCGCCGACGTCAACGGCTGGTTCGCGCCTGGACCGGCGTACGCGGCGGTCACGCCCGAGCGGTTGCTCGACACTCGCTCCGGCGTCGGCGCCCCGGCCGGTCCCCTCGCCGCCGGATCGGTCCTCACTCTGCAGATCACCGGAGCGGGCACGACCGCAGCACCCGCTACCGCGACCGGGGTCGCGCTGAACGTCACGGTCACCGAGCCGAGTGCCGATGGTTACGTCACCGTGTGGCCGTGCGACCAGCCCCGCCCCGTGGCGTCGAACCTGAACTACTCGGCGGGTGAGACGATCCCGAACCTGGTGATCGCCAAGCTGAGTGCCTCCGGCACCGTGTGCATCGTTGGCCTGTCGACGACTCACCTGGTCGCCGACGTCAACGGCTACTTCCTGCCGAGCACCTCGTACTCGCCGGTACCACCGGAGCGTCTGCTCGACACCCGCACGGGCATCGGTGCCCCTGTTGGGCCGTTGGCCGCCGGCGCCACACTGACCCTGCAGGTGACGGGTGCGGGCACCACCAACGTGCCCGCGACAGCGACGGCTGTGGCCATCAACGTCACCGTCACCGAGCCTGAGGCGGACGGCTACCTCACGGTGTGGCCCTGCGGCTCGGCGCGCCCGTTGGCGTCGAACCTGAACGCCGCGAAGGGTGAGACGATCGCCAACCTGGTGATCGCGAAGCTCGGCATCGGCGGCACGATCTGCATCGCCGGCCTCGCCACCACCCACGTCGTGGCCGACGTCAACGGCTGGTTCAGCTGACGACGGACTTGTGCGATCGGCGTGCGAGCGCGCATACTGTGTCAGTCGTCACGT
>JAOBWQ010000329.1 GCA_025463425.1 Ilumatobacteraceae bacterium
GCCGACGGCGAGGCCCTCGCCAAGGCGCTCAACATCAAGACGATCGGCGATCTCGCCACCAACAAGTACGTGCTCTGGGCACAGGCGATCACCACCCTCGGCGGCGGCAAGAAGTAGTCAAGCCTCACCTGTCCCTGCCGTGGATCGTTCTACGGTAGGGACATGGTTGACGATCATGGTTGAGGGGCCGGAAGCGATCGCCAAGTTCTACGACGAATGGGCGGTCGACTACGACGCCGCCCACTCCGACTGGCGAGCCACCGTGGTGGCCCACGGGACGCTGCTCGCCGAGGCCCTGGCTGGCCGTGGCATCGTGCCACGGGCGCGAGTGCTCGACTGCACCTGCGGGATCGGCACCCAGGCGATCGGACTTGCGCTGCAGGGCTACGTCGTGTCGGCCAGCGACCTCAGCGCTCGAGAGATCGATCGGGCGCGAGCCGAGTCGGCGACGTTCGGCGTCGAGCTCGACCTCACGGTCGCCGATCTGCTCCACCTCGACTCGACGTTGCCGGCGTCGTGGCG
The DNA here is from genome assembly GCA_025463425.1 of Ilumatobacteraceae bacterium. GTDB lineage: Bacteria > Actinomycetota > Acidimicrobiia > Acidimicrobiales > Ilumatobacteraceae > WLMZ01. Next base: position 523 of record JAOBWQ010000329.1, read on the forward strand.
CGGGTTCGACGCCGTCATCTCGGCCAACTCGCTGACCCACCTCGGCGATGACGACACCTTGTTCGCGGCGTTCACCCAGATGGCCGGGCGCTGCCGGCCCGGTGGCGTCGTCGCCGTGACGAACCGCGACTACGAAGCGGTCGCGGACCGCCGACCGTCATCGACCCCCGTCCAGCAGACCGCGCTCGACGGCATCCGCCGGGCCAGCTTCCAGCTCTGGGACTGGGCCGTCGACGGACACAGCTACCGGATGGAAGACGTGCTCTTGAGCCGGTCCGAGGAAGATCCCGACGGCGTCTGGACCGTCCGCAGCCGGGCCACGACCCTGCACGCCTGGCGGCCCGCCGACATCGACCGAGCTGCGTTCGCGGCCGGCCTCGGCGATGCCGAATGGACCCAGCACGGCCACCAACCGATCGCCACCTTCATCGTCCCCTGACGGCGCGCGCGCCGGTGCAGGGTCGACCTACCAGTACTCCTCGAAGTGGATGTTGCCGCGGGTCTTGCGGTGGTCGAGGGTGAAGCCACGCTCGGCCAGGAGCTGGACCACGCCGGTGACCTCGGGGTAGTGGAGCACGCCCTCGACGTCCTCGGGCAGCCCGATCATCGCCGGGTTGCCGCACATGAACATGTGCGTGTGCGCCGGGTCGAGCTCGATGCCGAACCGGGCTTGGAGCACGTCGTTGGCGATCAGGTCCTGCAGGTACTGCTTGGGCACGTCGGGCTCACGAGTGGGCATCGGCAGGTAGTGGTAGTTGGGGTAGCGCGCTTCGAGAGCGCGGTGCTGCTCGATGTAACCGAGGTCGGCCCACTTGCGGACCGAGACGGCAGAGATGATCGGGCCGTGATGGGCCTTGCGCAGCAACTCGACGATCATCGCGTTGTGCGGCGCCTCGCCGGTGCCGGTCGAGAAGAACAGCAACGTGTTCGACGGATCGGTCACCGGGCCGAGCGTGTACCGCCCGGCCACCTTCGGGCCGAGGTAGATGCGGTCGCCCGGACGCTTGCACGCGAGCCGTGGGGTGAGGCCGGGCACGTTGTCCGGCGTCGGCGGCACGAGCACGATGTAGAACTCGAGCTCGTCGGCGTCGAGGTCGCCGGTGAGGTAGCCGTGGTCGTCCCACATCCGGCTCGAGATCGAGTACGAACGGCGGACCATCTTGTCCCACTTGCCGTCCAGGTCGTCGTCCTCGGCGGCGTCGATGCGCGCTTCCCAGTAGCCGAGGCCGAGCGATGCGTACTGGCCGGGGAGATGGGTGACGTCGCCGTGGTCCGGGCGCACGCGCAGCACCCACAGGTCGGAGTGGGTCGGCTCGAAGTGGGTGATCGTCGCGTTGTAGTGCTCGGAGCGGAGCTCGTCGATCACCGAAGTGAAGCCGCGTCGCCGCTCGGCCAGCGTCGGCGGAGGCGTGAGGGTGATCTCGGGGAAGGCCCTGGCGATCGCCGCGATGTCCGCACCCTCGAGGAAGAACACCGAGCCGGATGCAGCCGCCGCGTCGGTGAGGCCGACCTCCGCCGGCGTCACGGCGGTGCGGCTCGGAGCGAACACGACGTGGTCGAACTGGAGGTCGGGAGTGCGGCGGTCGCCGAAGAAGGCCATCGGGTACCCGTCGACGTCGGCGATCTGGTCCGGCACCGCGCGATAGAGCAGCGTCGCGTGGCGCTCGCGTTCGAGTCGGTGCAGCGCGGCTTCCGCGGTCGGGGACAGCAGCTTGGGGTCCATCCCGCCGGCGGCCAGCACCACGCCGGCGCCGGCAGCAGCGAGCCGCGCCGTGAGCTCGACGGCACGGTCGGTGTGGCCGATCACGAGCACGTCCTCGTCCGCCGCGAAGTCGGGGAGCTTGTTGATCAGGATCCGGTCGCTGGCCACGGTCGTCATCGTCGGCTTCCAGTCCTCCGCCCCGGCGCGTTGGGCCACCACGCACACACGTGCGGTGTAGGTGTGCCTCGCCGTGCGGACTGCCACGACGCCGTCAGCATCGACATCGACGGCGAGCGCGGGTTCGCCGTAGCCGACGTCCAGCTGGTGTTCGCTGACCAGTTCGGGGAACGCGATCGCGGACCCGGCCTCGAGGATGCGCACCCGCTGCAGGCCGGCCTGTTGCAGGGCAACGGCCACCGACAGCCCCGCGGAGTTGCCACCGATGATGACCAGGTCGTACGCCGCATCGCTCATGGCGGCAGAGATTACAACGCCCTGATCGGCGAGCCTGCGGGCTCAGCGTTGGTTGTCCCGCCGGACCTGCTTCGGCCAGATCGTTTTGGTCTCGTCGAGGTCGAGCTTGGCGAGGATCCTGGCCAACGCCTTGCGGTCCGCCGGGGCGAGTTGTTCGAGGGCCGGCGGGGGAGCCGTCATGTGCTGGGAGATGTCGGCGGCAGCGCGGGCACCCTTGGGTGTGAGGGCGATCTCCTTGACGCGACGGTCGGTGGAGCTGGGACGGCGTTCGGCGAGACCGCGGTCTTCCAGGTTGTCGACGATCGCCGTCACGTAGGACGCGTCGCACACCATCAGATCGGCGATGTCGCGCATCCGCAGCGGGCCGGCGGCGAGCATCGTGAGCGTCTGGCCGTGCGGGGGTGTCAGGCCGTGGTGGGCCATCGCCGCGAAGAACTGGTCGCGCTTGCCGAGGAACAACGGCTGCAGCTTCGCCCAGATCTGGTCGAGCACTGGATCGGGGGCGGAGGGCACGCTTCGATTCTATCAACCATCGATCCGAACAAAAGGTTGACTTATACCAACCATTGGCTAGTGTGCAGCACATGAGTCAACCATCCAGCGGAGTGACGGCGATGCGAGTGACGGGCACCGGAAAGCCGGCCATCGTCGTCGACGGCCTCGTCAAGCACTTCGGCGACGTCCAGGCCCTCAAGGGCGTCTCGTTCGAGGTGCCGCGAGGAACCGTTCTGGGCCTCCTCGGTCCGAACGGCGCCGGGAAGACGACCGCCGTTCGGATCCTCACCACGATCCTCCAACCGACGGCGGGACGGGCCCAGATCAACGGCTTCGATGTCGTCGCCTCGCCGCGCGATGTGCGCCGCAGCATCGGGCTGGCCGGCCAGTACGCAGCGGTCGACGAGAACCTGACCGGCCGCGAGAACCTGGTGCTCGTCGGCCGGCTCAACCACCTGAGCAAGGCCGCAGCGGGTGCCCGGGCGATCGAGCTGCTCGATCAGTTCCACCTGTCCGACGCGGCGAACCGTCCGGCGCGCACGTACTCCGGGGGCATGCGCCGCCGGCTCGATCTCGGGGCTGCTCTTGTGACGCATCCACCGGTGCTCCTGCTCGACGAGCCGACCACGGGGTTGGATCCGGCCAGTCGCCAGGACCTCTGGGAGGTGATCGGCGGTCTCGTCGCGGACGGGACCACCGTGCTGTTGACCACGCAGTACCTCGAGGAAGCGGACCGCCTGGCCGATCGGATCATCGTGATCGACCAGGGTGTGATCGCGGCGGAGGGCACGGCCGCCGAGCTGAAGGCCCGGCTCGGCGAGACCACCGTCGTGCTCGGGTTCGCAGATGCCGCATCCGCGGCGAGCGCCGTTGCTGTCCTGGCGAAGCACGCAGCCACGATCCTGCCCGCCGACGACAAGGGGTTGACGATGCCGCTGCGCGGTGGTCCGACGACCGTGCGCGACGCGCTGAACGCCCTCGACCACGCCGGGCTCAGCCCGACGCGGATCGATCTTCACGAGCCCACGCTCGACGACGTCTTCCTCAGCCTGACCGGAGCCACGGCATGACCTCCACCACTGTGACCGACAGCCGCGCCGCGGCGTTCCGGCCGACCAACCCCGCCGTCCCGATGCCCGGTGACGGCGCGCTGTGGGCGGTGCGCGACACGCTGGCGATGACCTGGCGCAACCTCACCACCATCCGTCGGGTGCCGCAACTGCTGGTCTTCGCGATCGTGCAGCCGACGATCTTCGTGCTCATGTTCCGGTACGTCTTCGGCGGGTCGATCAGCATTCCCGGCCACTCCTACGTCGACTACCTGATGCCCGGCATCTTCGTCCAGACCTGCGCCTTCGGCGCGCTCAACACCGCGATCGGCCTCGCCGAGGACAAGGGCAAGGGGTTGCTGGAGCGGCTCCGCTCGCTGCCGATGTCCCGGTCCGCCGTGCTCGGTGGACGGGTCCTGGCCGACACCACCCGCAACGTCTTCGTCGTCGTGCTGATGCTGGCGATCGGCTACGCGGTGGGCTTCCGCGCGCACACCAACGTGGTGATGGTCGCGCTCGGTGTGTTGATGCTGGTCCTGTTCGGCTTCGCGCTCAGTTGGATCTTCGCGTTGATCGGCCTGTCGGTCTCCAACGGCGAGGCCGCTCAAGCCGCGGCGTTCCCGATGTTGGCACCGCTGGTGTTCGCATCGAACGCGTTCGTCGATCCGGCGAAGATGCCCGGTTGGCTGCAGGCGTGGGCGCGGCACCAACCCGTCAGCGCGGCAGCCGATGCGGTGCGCGCGTGCATGCTCGGTGGGCCGACGGCGCACAAGGTGCTGATCTCGGTGGCGTGGTCGCTGGGCATCGCGATCGTGCTCTCACCGGTCGCCGTGCGTCGCTACCGCCGCCTCTGATCGGCAGCGATGGCTGATGGGGGAGCAGTTGGGGCACTCCCTGTCGTTGGATGACATGCCGAGCACGGATCGGGACGCGGAGAGCTGCGATCCGCTGGACGCCGTGGTCCGTGCCGCGCGCCACGACGACGCCTCGGTCACCCGGTTGTTCGAAGAGATGCAGCCGCGCATCCTTCGGTACCTCCGTGCCCAGGAGCCCCGTTTTGCCGATGACATCGCAGCGGAGATGTGGGTGGCGGTGGCAGGGTCGATCGCAACGTTCGACGGCGGGTGGTCGCAGTTCAGGGCGTGGTGCTTCGCGATCGTCCGCAACCGCCTCGCCGACCATCGCCGGACCGCGGCACGGCGACGCACCGACGTGGTCGATGCGGGCGGGTTCGACGAGCGAGCGGCGCCGGGCACGACCGAGGATGTCGCTCTCGACTCGCTGTCCGGGCAAGCGGCAGCGTCCCTGATCGCGTCGCACCTCAAACCCGAACACGCAGAAGCGCTGCTCCTGCGCGTGCTCGGCGACCTCGACGCCGAGCAGGTCGGAAAGATCATGGGTCGATCGCCGAACTGGGTGCGGGTCTCCCAGCACCGAGCGCTTCGAACCCTCGCTGCCCGCTTGGGCACAGACCAGCTGGTGCAGCCGTGAGCGGCCACGACGCGTGGCGCGACCGCGGTGCTCGCCGCCGGGAAGCGATCGAGGCTCTCCTCGCGATCGACGCCGACGAGGCGTCCGAGCTCGACCCCGCGGGACGTCTCGACGGGCTGGTGCGGTCTCTGCGCAGACCCGGCGAAGCCGACGAGTTGGATGCGCGCCCCGCTGTGGTTGCGGCAATGGCGACCGCCCGAGCCGCCGCTTCCGGTCCGGCCGACGAACCTCGCCGACGGCGGTCGCTGGCGAGACGGGCGACCATCATCGTCGGGGCCGCCACGCTGATCTCGGCCGCAGGTGCGGCTGCGGTCGGGACGGTGCCTCACCTCTTCACGCCCGACCACCGCGCCCCGGCGATCACCGTTCCGTCCACCGTCGCCCCGACCACCGAGCCGTCCACGACGACCGCACCACCACCATCGGCGGGCACGATCGTCCCGACGGAGACATCGGCACCCGTGAGTGCTCCGGCCGCGACGGTAACTGGATCAACTGCGCCGACCGAATCAACGGAACCGGCGACGTCGGAGCCCATCTCTGCCGTTGCTCCTGAGGTGATCCCGTCGATCGATCCAGGTGCCTCGACGGCCAACCCGTCCGTCACAGCGCCCGGCCGTTCGGGCGACTCGCCCTCGGTGACCGCACCGGGTCGTACCGGCAACTCGCCGTCAGTGACTGCACCGGGCCGCACCGGCAACTCGCCCTCGGTGACCGCACCTGGGCGGCGCAGCTCGACGAGCGACGAGCCATGACGCCGTCGGGCCGGACGCGCAGATCGGGCGGACGGTGAACCGTCCGCCCGATCGCTCCTCGCCCGGTCGAGTCAGATCGACTCGACTCGAGCGGTTCTCGTCGTCATCCCGGGCACGAGCAGGCTGACGAGCACCACCACCGC
>JAOBWQ010000337.1 GCA_025463425.1 Ilumatobacteraceae bacterium
CAGCGTCGAGCACAGCACGCGCGATCGCATGCTTGTCGGTGAGGCCGATGGTGACCATCGGGGCCTCGGGCCGGAGCAAGCATACGGCATTGGTGTCGTGTTGGAAGCCGACACCGGGGGCGCTGACGTCGTTGGCGACGATCAGATCGAGGTTCTTGCGGTGCAACTTCGCGTCCGCATTGGCGACGAGATCGTCGGTCTCGGCGGCGAAACCGACCAGGATCTGTCCGCTCGGCTTGGTGCGCCCCAGCCCGGCCAGGATGTCCGGCGTCGGCTCGAGGACGATGTCGGGGATGCCGTCCTGCTTCTTGATCTTGTTCGGGGCAACGACCTTGGGCCGGAAGTCGGCGACGGCGGCGGCCATGATCACGACATCGGCCGTGCGCGCAGCATCCTCGACGGCAGCCTGCATCTGTGCGGCGGTCTCGACGGGCACCAGGGTGACGCCGGTCGGTGTCACAAGACCGACGGTGGAGATCAGTGTCACCGAGGCGCCACGCGCTGCCGCGATGGCGGCGATCGCATAGCCCTGCTTGCCGCTGCTGCGGTTGGCGATCACCCGGACGGCGTCGATCGGCTCGCGGGTGCCGCCGGCGGTGACGACCAGCGCGACGCCCTCGAGGTCGTGCGGGCCGAGAGCCCGCTCCACCGCAGCGATGATCCGCTCCGGTGCAGCGAGGCGGCCCTTGCCGGAGTCGCCACCTGCGAGGTGGCCATCGTCGGGCTCGACGATGATCACGCCGCGTCGAGCCAGGGTGGCGAGGTTGTCCTGGACCGCAGGGTGCTCCCACATCTCGGTGTGCATCGCCGGGCAGATCACCACCGGGGCGCGCGTGGCGAGCAGCGTGTTGGTCAGCAGATCGGTGCTCAACCCGGCGGCATACGCGCCGACGAGGCGCGCCGTGGCCGGCACGACCAGGATCAGGTCGGCGGACTGACCGAGCCGGGTGTGCGGGATCGGCGACGCTTCGTCCCACAGGCTGGTCTGCACCGGCTCGCTGCACAGCGCCGACAGGGTGGTGCGGCCGATGAAGCGCTCGGCCGATTCCGTCATCACCGGCACGACGTGCGCTCCGGCATCGACGAGGCGACGGCAGACCTCGACCGCCTTGTAGGCGGCGATCCCGCCGGTCACGCCGACGACGATACGCCGGCCGGCGACACCTTGGCCGGCAGGGTGTTGCCCGGCGACGTGCTGTTGGTCGCTCACGAGTGCCGCTGCAACCAGGCTCAGCCCGATGTGACGTCCGCTCAGACGGCGGCGTCGGCCTCGGGGGTCTCGGCCTCGGGGACCACGACGTCGATCGAAACGATCTTGTGCGCTGCGATCTCCTCGAACCCGATGCTCAACGGCTTGCGGGCCACCGATGAAACCTGCGGCGGCACCATGTGGCCGAGGCTGTCACCCAGCTGGTTGAAGTAGGAGTTGATCTGCCGTGCCCGGCGCGCAGCCAACGTGACGAGGCTGAACTTGGAGTCGACCGTCCCGAGGAGGGCTTCGATCGGTGGGTTCATCATCGTGTCGTTCGTACGCGCCATGGTGTGGTCTCCTGTTGTCGAGCCGGGCAATCCTAGCGGGCGGGCCAGCGGTTTCACCGGATGCGCAGGGCCGACCGGGCGTGCTCAGGTCGATGCGCCGCCTGACCGGCAGCGGTGGAGGATCTCGATCATCTCGTCGATGGTGCGCTCGAGATCGTCGTTGACGACGATGTAGTCGGCCAGCTCGCGGCCGATCGGCTCCTCCAGTTCGGCCTTCTGCAACCGTTCGGCGACCTTGTGGTCGGCGTCGCCGCGGCCGCGCAGGCGCCGCTCCTGCTCGTCGCGGCTCGGCGGGAGCACGAAGATCAAGATCGCCTGCGGCTGCAACGCCTTGACCTGCCGGGCCCCGTCGACCTCGATCTCGAGGACCACGTCGCGCCCGTCGGCGATCTCCGGGTTCGGGGTTCCGTAGTAGTTGCCCAGGAACTCCGTCCACTCGAGGAAGCCTCCGGCGTCGATCCGGGCCTCGAAGGCCGCCCGGTCGGTGAAGACGTAGGCGGCCGACGATTCCCCGGCGCGTTGGACGCGTGTCGTCCAGCTCCGCGACAGCCACAGCTTCGGATCACGCTCGACCAAGGCCGTCACGATGGTGCCCTTCCCGACGCCGCCGGGACCGGACACGACGATGATCAGCGGCTCGGCCGCCGTCATGAGAGCACGGTCACGAGAGCCGTCGAGGCACTATTTGCCGAGTTGTTCGAGCAACGACGCCTTCTGTTGGGCGCCAAGGCCCTGGACGCGACGGTTGTCGGCGATGCCGATCTCTTCCATGACCTTGCGGGCCTTGACCTTGCCGACGCCCGGGAGGGACTCGAGCAGCGAGACGACCTTGAGCTTGCCGACGGTGGAGTCGGTGGAGGCGAGTGCTTCGGCGAGAGTGACCGAACCGAGTTTGAGCTTGGTCTTGAACTCGGCGCGGGCTGCGCGCGCCTCGGCGGCCTTGGCCAATGCGTTCGCGCGTTGTTCGGGGGTGAGTGCGGGAGGTGTTGCCATGCCCCCATTCTATAGCGCCTACGCTGCTGCTTTGGTGATCACCCCGCCCGCCGACCCGGCGACAGGGGTCACCCGAGCGAGCTCGTGAGCTCGCTGAGCGAGCTGATACCCTCCGCCGCCGCCCAGCGGATGAGGCCGTCGAGGACCACCCACGGAGCCCGCGGATCGGCGAAGGTCGCAGTGCCGATCTGCACCGCGCTCGCGCCCGCCAGCATCAACTCGACGGCGCTCCACGCGTCGGCCACACCCCCGACCCCGACGATCGGCAGGGCCGGCAGGGCTTGGTGCACATCGAACACGGCCCGCACCGCGACCGGGTGGATCGCCCGTCCCGACAGGCCACCGCCGCCGTTGCCGAGGGCCGGCCGCCGGGTGCGTTCGTCGATGACCATGCCGAGCACCGTGTTGATCAGCGTCACCGCCTCGGCACCTGCGTCGGCGACGCGACCGGCCACCTCCACCAGCCGATCGGTGTTCGGGCTGAGCTTGGCCCACAGCGGCTTCGGGCACGCCCGGCCGACCTCTGTGATGACCTCGGCGCTGACCTCGGGATCGTGGGCGAAGATGCCCCGGCGACCTTCGAGGTTCGGACACGACAGGTTGACCTCCACCGCGATCACGTCGTCGCCGACGTCGGCGAGTTGCGCCGCGGCCGCCGCGTAGTCGGCGACGGATCGACCCCAGATGCTGACGACGACGCGCGTGCCGGCGGCGACAAGCTCCGGGAGGTCGTCGGCGAGCCACCGCGTGACACCGGGGCCCTGCAGCCCGACCGCATTGATCATCCCCTGCGTCGTCGGGTGGACGCGCGGCGAGGGGTTGCCCGCCCACGCGTACGCGGCCAGCGACTTGACCACGAAGGCCCCGAGCGCGCCGAGGTCACCGTAGGGCGACAGCTCCACGCCGTGCCCCGCCGTGCCCGAAGCGGTCATGACCGGGTTGGGCAGCGTGACGGATCCGATGCGCACCGTCGTGTCGACGGCGCGCCGCGATGGCGCGGGGCGTTCCTTCATCAGCGCGCGTGGTACTCCTGCAGCGAACGCACCTCGATCGGGCGACCCGCCTGCTCGGCCAGGCCCTGCACGGCAGCGAGGCCGGCTTCGACCGTGGTGACCGAGCTGACCTGGTTGACGTTCGCCGCCTTGCGGATCCGCTCGCCGTCGGTGCGACCACCGCGACCCTGCGGGGTGTTGATCACGAAGCTGACCTTGCCGTCGGCGATCAGGTCGACCGCGGTCACTTCGGCGTGCTCGCTGACCTTGCCGACGACCTGATCGACCGGCAGCCCGAAACGCTCCAGGTAGGCGGCGGTGCCCACCGTCGCCGCGATGCCGAGACCGAGCTCGCGCAACCGCTTGGCCACCACGATGCCGGCGGGCTTGTCGCCGTCGGC
>JAOBWQ010000338.1 GCA_025463425.1 Ilumatobacteraceae bacterium
GCGGATCTCGTCCGGACCGCTGGCCGACGGGTCCCACCAGATCTCGGTGCCGTCGTCGATGCCGACGTAGTCCGGGTCGGGCCAGATGTTGTGGCTACCCCAACTCAACGACGGCTGGCTGATCGCCGACGGGGTCGGTGGGCCGTTGAACAGCGCGTTCTTCCACGTGTCGTGGGTCAGGTTCGGCCCCACGCCCTGCAGCGCGGCGAAGAACACCGCCGGGTACGGGGCGAAGACGCCGATCGTGTCCTTGGCCGGTGGCTCCACGCCGGTGAACCACTTGTAGAGCGCGTAGTAGCCACTCACCTCCGGTGTCAGCTTCGCGGCGAGGCCGGAGTACCCGAATGCGTGCTTCCACTGGTCCTGGTCGTAGGTGCGGGCGAATGCGTTCAGGTCGACGAGTGACGACACGCCGATGACCCACTCGGGGAAGTACCCCTGCGCTGTGGCCTCCTTGGTGAAGTCGCGCGGTGCGACGGGGTCGCCGCTGAAGATGATGCTCGTGACGCCGGCCGCCTTGAACTTGGCGATCGCCTGCGAAGCGCTCTGCTGGATGCTGGCCGGATCGAGCTGGTACGACACGGACTCCGCCAAGGGCGCACCTGCCGCCGACATGTCGGCGCTGAACTTGTCGGCGAGGTCCTTGGACGTCGAGCTGCTCTCGATCCACAGGTAGCCGAACTTGCGTGGCGAGTTGACGAACTCGTCACCGGCATGCACGGCGTTCTTGCCGATCAGCTGCTTCTTGATCATCTCGAGCACGTGCACCTGGGCCTGCTCGGCGCCCGACGCGATGCCGAACACGTTCGGGTCGCGCTGCACGTACCAGTCCGGTGGCTGTCCTGGCGTGCACGCCAGGCACTGCACGCCGTGCGCGGACAGCTCGTCGGCGAACGCGTTGGTGAGTGCCGGGCCGCCCCAGACCATGAACGGCTTGATGTCCTCGGCGATGTGCACGGCGTCGGCACGCGCTGCCGTCTCGTCCGATGCGTTGCCTGTGCCCTCCACGAACTGCAGCTTCACCTTGCGGCCGTAGGTCTCGTAGTAGGTCTCGAAGTAGTTGACCATGTTCGTCATCGTCTCGGCCTGCTGCGCGTTGGTGTCGTCGACCTTGATCGCGTCGGTGATGTAGCTGATGATCGGGTCGTCGGCCATCCCCTGGTACACCGCGATGGTGATCGTGTCCGCGGTGACGCCGTCGGCGGTGGCCCCACCGTTGTCACCGGTGAACGGCGCGTAGCACTCGGCGGTGAAGAAATCGGGCACCGCGATCCGGCCGGTCTTCTGATCGCAGGTCGGGCCCCACTCCACGCTGACCCCCTGGTCCTTGGCCTGCGAGAACGACAGCGGGAAGGTGATCGGCTTGGGCTCGGTCACCGGTGTCGTCACGGGCGTCGTCTCAGGTGTCGAGCCCGTCGTGTCGACGCTCGATCCACTGGACGGAGTGGTCGTCGCGCTGTCGGTCGGGGCGCTGCTCGGCGACGTCGTTGCGGCAACCGTCGTCGCCGTCGTGGGCGCTGTCGTCGTCGCGGTCGTGGTGCCGGGCGACACGGTCTTCTTGTCGTCGCTGCCACCGAAGATGATCACGGCCCCCACCGCGAGCACCACCACGACCACGATCGCGATGATCGGCCCGTACCGCTTCATCGCCGTGGAGTCCTTCTTCGATCCCCCACTGCTGCCTGCGCTGGCTGGTTGCACTGCCTACCCCCTGTTGGATGATTCGTTGTCTCGAAGTGAGCTCACGACTGCGGTGACGTCTGGGCACCGGACCGCGAGATGGCGGCGCTCGACGTGCCGAGGTAGCTCTCCACCACCGCCGGGTGCTCCAGCACGTCGGCCGGCGAGCCGGTGGTGACGACAGCGCCCTGATCGAGGGCCAGCAAGCGATCGGAGATCGAGCTGATCAGCGGCATGTCGTGCTCGATCACGATCAGGCTGGCGCCCATCTCGTCGCGCAGCCGGAGCAGCACCGGTGCGAGCGCCTCGACCTCGCGCTGGGCGATGCCCGATGACGGCTCGTCGAGCAGGATCACGGTCGGCCGGTGGGCCACCTGGCAGGCGAGGTCGACGACGCGCCGGGTGCCGGTCGAGAGCTCGCGGATGAAGGTGTTGCGGTACTGCCCGAGCGCCATCAGCTCCAGCAGCTCGTCGACGCGCAGCGCGACCTGCTGCTCGGAGTCGAAGGTCTGCGGCATCCGCAGCGCGGCGGCGAGGATGCTGCGACTGCCGACGAAGCGTTCCGTGGAGATCGCCAGCGTCTCGGCCACCGTCAGCTCGGGGAACAGCTTGGCGTCCTGGAAGCTGCGCCCGAGGCCCTCCATCGCGCGCTGGGCCGGACTGGCATCGGTGAGGTCGACGCCGGCCAGCTGCACTCTGCCCGTGTCCAACGGGGTGAAGCCCGAGATGAGATCGAACAGCGTCGTCTTGCCCGCGCCGTTCGGCCCGATGACGCCGAGGATCTCACGCGGCGCGAGCTCGAACGACACGTTGTCGACGGCGCGGATGCCTCCGAAGCTGCGGACGAGACCGGTGACGGCGAGCGCCGGCACCTCGCCCGCGACGGGCTCCCACGCGACGCGGGGGGTGACACTGTCGCCGACACTTGCATTCGACAGGAACACCGAGCGCAGCAGGTCGGGCCGGTCCAGGAGCTCCGCCGTCGGGCCGCTGAAGCGCACCGTGCCACGCTCGAGGAAGTACGCACGATGAGCGACCGTGAGCGCGACGTTCACGCTCTGCTCGACCATGATGACCGCGACGCCGTCGGCTGCCAGACGC
>JAOBWQ010000361.1 GCA_025463425.1 Ilumatobacteraceae bacterium
ACCGACAACATGCCGTCGGGCAGCGCGCTGAAGCTCGGCGACGTGCTGACGATGCGCAACGGCAAGACGGTCGAGATCCACAACACCGACGCCGAGGGTCGGTTGATCCTCGCCGACGGCCTGTCGCCCGGCGCCGAATCCAAGCCCGATGCGATGGTCGACATCTGCACGCTGACGGGCGCCGTGCTCAGCGCGCTCGGTGACCGCATGGCCGGCGTGCTCGGCAACAACCAGCCGTGGGTCGATCAGGTGCGCGCCGCCGGCACCCGCACCGACGAGCCGACGTGGCAGCTGCCGCTGGCAAGGGAGTACCGCAAGCTGCTCGACAGCCACGTCGCCGACATGCGCAACATCGGTGGGCCGTTGGCGGGCACGATCACCGCGTCGCTGTTCCTGGACGAGTTCACCGACAAGGTTCCGTGGGCGCACATCGACATGGCCGGCACGATGAAGATGGACGGCGACGACGGCTGGCTCGCCAAGGGCGCCACCGGTTACGGCACCCGCCTGTTGATCGACCTCGTCACCAACTTCGCGCCGATCAAGTAGACCCGCCCGAGGGACGGCTCAGGGCCGGTTCAGGCCGCGACGCACTGGCGCACGGCCTCGACGGCTTCCCGCGGCGGCACGCCGATCGACAACAGCTGTCGCTCGAGTTGATGTGGTTCGTCACCGAGGCGGATCATCGTCGATACCAGCTCGATCGCCCGGGCGAGGCATTGCTCGTTCGCTCGACGGCGCGCCACCCAGTCGACATGTGCGGCTTGCAGGTGTGGCGGCAGCTTGCGCAGCTGACGCACGGCGAGTGGCGGGATCTGGCGGCGCACGGCGATGCCCCGAGGCCCCTCGTGGGCGACCCCGAACATGATGCAGCGGTTGAGCGCCTTGCCGAACGGCGAGTGGACGCCCGCCGACAACGACAGGCCCAGCGCGTTCGCGGTCTCGGCGAGATCCAACTCGTAGCCGTCGGGATATGCGTCGAGCCCGGTCACGAGCCGGCGGAGAAGCCAGGTCGAAGTCGGGCCGAGGATGCCCAGCCAGAACAGTTCGACGTACGCGCTCCGCGCGTCGTAGCCGACGGATTCGACGACCGGGTCGTGCCAGGGCATGACGATGAGAGTGGGAGCCAGGGGAGCAAGCAGCATGGGGACCTCCGAGACAGGACGGGTTCGCGGGGGAGAAGGTCGTGGTCGACACGAAGGTGCTTCGGCGAACGCCAACGTGGAAAAACAACTCTGGAGCGACGACGGCACGTGACGTGACCCCACTGAGAGTGAAAAGATGGACCACTTGCCTCCGGCGAGTGGTGATGACGAGTCGTAAGGTTGGTGGATGGTTCTCCTCGCCGTGGGATTGGCGGTCTTGTTCGTCGGGGCGACAGCGTTCGCGGTCGCGACGCTGATGCGCCTGAAGCGGCAGCGATTGATCGTCGCCGAGGCAGAGGAGGCGGTGTCCACGCGTTCGCGCGAGCTGGCTGCGAAGGGTGTCGCGCTGGAGCGTGCCGAGCGCCTGCGCGCCGAAGCGGGCGAGCGCGCCGACGCAGCAGAGCAGGCCCAGCGCCTGGCCGAGCTGGACAAGGTCCGTGCCGAATACGACCGATCGATGGCCGAGCAGGACCGCATGCGCGCCGAGCACGCTCGGGCGGCGGCCGACGACGAACGCGCCAAGGCGCGGCGGGCCGCGGCGATTGCCGAGGCGTCGATCGAGCAGTCGCGCCTCGACGCCGAGCGAGCGATCAACGACAGCATCACCTCCGAAGAGCGCGCAGCAGCCGCAGAGAGGCGCGCTGCGGAGGCGTCTGCGATCGGGGTCGATCCGCACGTGCTCTGGGCGCTCGAGCGCAGCCGCGTCGAGCGCCGCTGGAAGCTGAGCGTGACGATGCACCCCGACCGCGGACCTCTCTTCGCCGATGCGCCGAACGCGCTCGTCGAAGCGCTCCAGGTCGAGCTGGATGCGATCCGGGAGGAGGTCGGCACGGTCGTGGCCCTCGCGGCCGACCTGCCGCCCACGGTCACGGCGGCGGGATCGCTGCTCACCCTGCGCGCGACGCAGGAGCTGCTCGCCTCGGTGGTGCGGCGGGCGGACACGATCAAGCTCCGGGTGTTCGCCGAAGTCAACGACATCGTCGTGATGATCGAGGCGCGTGACGAACGTGGGCAGCTCGTCGAGCCGCTGCTGCTGGCGACGCCGCCGTCGCTCGGGCTCGAGGCCTCACCGGGCGGCGTGCGGATCCTCGACGCCATCGCCGACTGACCGTGAACGGCCAGGACGCAGACTCGCGTGACGACGCGCTCGTCCGTGCCGCAGCTCTGCTCGCCGCGGCCGCCCGAGTGGCCGTGTTGACCGGCGCGGGCATCTCCACCGACTCCGGCATCCCCGACTTCCGCGGGCCGAACGGGCTGTGGACCAAGAACCCGGCGGCCGAGAAGTCGTCCACGTTGCAGCACTACCTCAGCGATCCCGATGCGCGGGTCTTCGCCTGGCAGAACCGACTGGCCAACTCGGTCCACACGCGTGAGCCGAACGCAGGACACCTCGCGCTCGTCGAGCTGGAGCGATCGAAGCAGCTGGCTGCGCTGGTCACGCAGAACGTCGACGGCCTCCACCAGCGCGCCGGCAGCGACCCCGCACGGGTGATCGAGGTGCACGGAACCATGCACTGGACTCGCTGCTGGACGTGCGGTGATCGACGCCCGATGGAAGAGGCGCTCGAGCGCGTCCGAGGCGGCGAACCCGACCCGGACTGCCTCGTCTGCCGCGCGCACGCCAGGACGGGGATCCTGAAGAGCGACACGATCAGCTTCGGGCAGAACCTCGTCGAGTCGGTGATCGCCCGGGCGCTCGCTGCGGCCGATCAGTGCGATGTCCTCCTGGCCGTCGGCACGTCATTGCAGGTGTACCCGGTGGCGAGCATGGTGCCGCGGGCCAAGCGCGCCGGTGCGGCGCTCGTCATCGTCAACGGTGAAGCCACCAAGCTCGATCATCACGCCGACGTGTTCGTGCGTGGGTCGATCAGCCACGTGCTCGAGGAGATCGTGGACGCGCCGGGCGAGCCGCTGCGACGCAATACCTGACCGCATCGGTAGACTTTCGCCATGCCCACGTTCCGTGACTTGCTGTCCAAGGCCAAGGCCGAGATCACCGAGATCGACACCGCTTCTGCGGAGGCCCGCATCGCCGAGGCCCGCGCCACCGGCGCGCCCCTCACGATCCTCGACGTGCGCGAGCCGGACGAGTTCGATCAGGGTGCGCTCCCGGGTGTCGTGCACATCCCGCGTGGCCACCTCGAGGCGCAGGTCGAGAACCGCATCGCCGACAAGTCCACGCCGGTCATCGCCTACTGCGCCGGCGGCGTGCGGTCTGCGTTCGCGGCCAAGACGCTCCAGGAGCTCGGCTACACCGACGTCGTCTCGATGGCGGG
>JAOBWQ010000487.1 GCA_025463425.1 Ilumatobacteraceae bacterium
GGCTCCTCACCCGACGTCAACCGATCGATCAGCGACGCGCCGGCTGCGGTGAGGCGCATGAGGGTGAGCGGCGATCCGCCGAGCAGCACCCTGCCGTCGCCCGCGCGGCGGATCGACGGGTCGAGCCGGTAGCGAGTCACCGCCAGGCGCTGACTCGTTCGACGAGATCGGCGACGAGCGCGTCGACGATCGCCGCGCCCTCGGCGGCCGAACTGCCGGACGGATCACCGAGCACGCCGTTCGTGCTGACTGCCGCGACCCCTTCCGTGGCGAGGGTGTCGTACAGATCGCGGAGCGAGGCGGTCGCGCCCGGCTGGACAGCCTCGGTTCGCAACGTCCCGGGTGCGATCGCGAGCATGATCGACGTCTCCGTACGACCCGCGTGGGCATCGCCTCCGGGGATCCGCGGCCACCAGTCGAGCACCCTCCGCCCCTCTCCGTGCAGCGTCGCGACAGCGGTGCGCACGGCTGCCGTGTTGCCGCCGTGACCGTTGACGAGCACGACGCCGGCCGCCCAATCCGCGGACCGGACCAGTTCGACGATCACGGTCTCCGTCGCGTCGAGTCCGATCGAGAGGGTGCCGGGGAAGCCGCGATGCTCGCCGCTGCTCGTGATGCCGATCGGCGGGGCGACGAGCACGTCGGTCATCGACTCGGCCAGTCGCTCGGCGAGCGCCACGGCGATGCGGGTGTCGGTGTCGATCGGCAGATGCGGCCCGTGCTGCTCGCACGAACCAACCGGCACGACGACGATCGGCGACGGACCCACCTCGGTCCAGGTCGCGTCGCCGAGACGCATCAGATGTAGCCCCACTCGCGCAGTGCGGAGAGGATCCGCTCGGCGGCCGCAGGAGGATCGAGGGTGACGGTCTCGCCGTGGGCGACGGTCGCGCCGGCCGCCGTGAGCGTGCGGATCCGGTCGAGGGCCGTGCTCCCGGCCGGGGGCGCAAAGGCGCGCGGACGGGGTCGGAACGGCCGTGCATCGGCGGGGTGCGCGGCGTCGATGCGTTGCGCCGGCACCACGACGTCGATCACGGGCTTGGCGAGCAGGCCACGCAGCGGGGCGCGGCGCAACAGCGCAGTTCCGCCCTCGACCGAGAGCACCGCCCGTCCGGTGATCGCGAGCCGCTCGCGGCGGCCACCGTCGAGCCGACGCAGGGCACCGATCCCGGCGACGTCCACGTCGATCGCGACGAGGCCGAGGGCCTGCCCGATCCCCAACGCGGCGGCCACGAACGCGGGCACCGAGCCCGTGCCACGGTCGAACGAGTAGTCACCGCACCAGACGGTGGTCGCCTCGGCGAAGACCGTCGCGAGGTCGTCGGCCACCGTGCGGCTCGGGGCACCGAACGGCCGGTCGACCCGTACGGCGCGATCGGCCCCCGCCGCCAGCGCGTCGCGAAGGACCGCGTCGGCGGCAGCTGGTCCGACGGTGACGGCGACGATCTCGCCACCCGCCAGGTCCCGCTGGCGTAACGCCCACTCGAGCGCAGCCTGGTCAGCAGCCGACACGCCCGCGAACCGCTCGTCGGGCTGGTCAGGTCCACCGCCGACGCCGGCGGGTTCCGGCCGCCGATCGACCCACTTCAGGCAGACCCCGATCATGTGCGCTTGAAGACGACGCCGTAGCCGCCTTCCGGGTAGTTCCAGGTGATCGCACCCTCGCGGTTGCAGACCATGTAGCACGTGCCGCATTCGAAGCACTGCTCGTAGTTGAACAAGATCCCGCCGTCGCTCGTGGGCACGAAGAGGTTGGCCGGGCAGGCGACGATGCACTCGCGGGTGCTGCAGTCCGCGCAGACCTTGCCGTCGACGACGATGTGCGCGGTGTGATGCACGTTGAAGGACGCGGTGCCGATCCGGTCCTCGAACGAGATCTCCGGCCACGGTGACTCGATCATCCGAAGTGACCCATCATCCGAAGCTCCTCAGTCCGGCGAGGCCGTCCTTGGCGAGGTCGCGGCGGCGGATGCCGACCCGCTTGCGCTCCTGGGCGACGATCTTGCGCACGCCGGGCTTGGGCTCGGGGTTGTCGACGCGGAACATCCGCTCGGCCACCGACGTGGCGAACTCGGGGTAGAGGTGTTGGACGCGATCAGAGAGCACGAGCTCGGGCGCGCGGCGCAGCTTGCGGTGGTCCTTGAGCACGAACGTCGCCTCGAGCCGGCGCTGGTAACCGGCGAGGCCGGCGACGGAGGTGTCCTTGGACCGGATCGCCTCGGCCGCCGCCTGGCCCGCGTACATCCCGCTCGCCATCGCGAAGTTGACGCCCTCCAGCCAGATCCCGGCGGCCAGGCACAGCGCGGCCGCGTCGCCCGCCAGCAGGATGCCGTTGCCGGCCAGGGTCGGGAGCATCGAGATCCCCGCCTCGGGGATCAGATGGGCCGAGTACTCCTTGATCTCGCCGCCCTCGACCAGAGGTGCGATCGCCGGATGCGCCTTCAGCCGGGCGATCAACTGCTCCGGCCGCTGCTTCTGCGCAGCGAGCTTGGGCAACTTGAGCACCAGCCCGACCGCGATCGTGTCGAGGTTGGTGTAGATGAACCCACCACCGTTCACGCCACCGGTGCACCCGATGATCTCGATGTCGACGCCGTCGGTGCCGCGCACGCCGAAGCGCTCGTCGATGACGTCCTTGGGCAGGGCCAGCGTCTCTTTCACGCCGAGGGTGTAGTTCGCCGCGTCGAACTCGCCGTACAGGCCCTCCTGCTTGGCGAGGAAGCTGTTCACCCCGTCGCACGCGATCACCACGGACGCCGTCAGCTCGCCATCAGGTCGATCGGTGACCACGCCGCTGACGTGGCCGTTGGCGTCGTGGAGCAGACCGGTGACGGTGGTGCTGCAGATCAGTTCGGCGCCGGCGGCGACGGCGTGGTCGGCCAGCCAGGCGTCGAAGTCGGGTCGGTACGCCGTCGCGCCGTTGTACGGCGGTGCGCCCCATGCCTGGCTGCGGAAGTCGATGGTCAGCGCCTTGGTGTCGGTCATGATCATCGTCGAGCGCCTGGTGACCCAGCGTTGGATCGGGGCCTCCAACCACCACTCCGGGATCAGCTGATCGAGGATGCGCGGGTAGACGACGCCGCCGTACATGTTCTTGCTGCCGGGGAACGGGCCGCGCTCGATCAGCACCACCTTCTTGCCGGCGCGGGCCAACACGATGGCTGCGCACGAGCCCGCCGGTCCGGCACCGACGACGATGACATCCACATCAGGCATCGGCGTCGACCCGTTCGGTCAGTTCGATCAGCGCAGCGACGACGGCGTTGGCGTCACTGACGATCGCAAGGTCGGCCAGCTGCATCATCGGGCAGTGTGGATCGGTGTTGACGCTGATGATGTGATCGGGCTGGCCGAGACCGCTGGTGTGCTGCACCGCGCCGCTGATGCCGAATGCGATGTAGAGCGCTGGATCGACGACCACGCCCGTGGTGCCGATCTGACGATCGTGGCCGACCCAGCCGCGATCGGTGATCAC
>JAOBWQ010000424.1 GCA_025463425.1 Ilumatobacteraceae bacterium
GACCGAACACGACGCGGCTGTTGCCGTACGCGACGGCCTTCTGCATCGCCGCGCGGCCGATGCCCAGTGCCTCCGACGCGAGCAGGATCCGCTCCGGGTTGAGACCATCGAGGAGGTAGCGGAAGCCTTGCCCCTCCTCGCCGATCCGACGGCTGACCGGCACGCGCAGCCCGTCGTAGCGAACCTCGCAGGAGACCACCGCGTTGCGGCCCAGCTTCGGGATCGGGCGGATGTCGACCTCGGGTCGCTGCAGGTCGACGAGTAGGAGCGTCATCCCATCAGTGGGCTTGGCGCACTCCTCGCGCGGCGTGGTGCGCACGAGCAGCAGGCACATCTCGCAGTACGGGGCCTTGGTGGTCCACACCTTCGCGCCGTGCACCACGTACTCGTCGCCGTCGCGCACGGCGCGCGTGCGGATTGCCGAGGTGTCGGTGCCGGCGTCGGGCTCGGTCACGCCGAACGCAACGTGCAACTCCCCGGTCGCGACGCGGGTCAGCACCTCCTTCGCCAGCTCCGGCGAGCCATAGCGCCGCACGGGTTCCATCCCGAAGATCGAGAGGTGGATGGCCGAGCAGCCGTTCATCGCCGCGCCGGACGCGGCGATCTCCTCCAGCATCACCGACGCCTCGGTGATGCCCTGCCCGCCGCCGCCGTACTCCTCCGGGATGGCGATGCCGACCCAGCCGCCCTTGGCCAGCGCGTCGTAGAAGTCCCACGGGAACTCGTGTGCCTCGTCCTTCTCCGACCAGTACTCGTCGGGGAAGTCCGCGCAGACGCGACGCACACCTTCACGGATGGCCTCGTGATCATCGGTCCGGGTGAAGTCCATCAGTGCACCTCTGCTTCGGCGCGCAGCCAGGCGCGTAGGTCGACCTTGCGGATCTTGCCGGAGGGCGTGCGGGCGAAGTCGGTGACGATGCGCAGCTCCTCCGGCCACTTCTGCCGGGCGAGGCCGCTGGCATCGAGGTGCGCCGTCACATCGCTGAGCACGATGGGTGCGCAGTCCGGGAGCATCCGGATCACCGCGCACGCATGCTCGCCCAGGCGCGCGTCGGGGGCCGCCACAACGGCGACCTCGGCCACGCCGGGCAGCGTCTCGAGCGCGCCTTCCACTTCGGCCGGCGAGAGGTTCTCGCCGCCGCGGATGATGATGTCCTTGGCCCGATCGGTGATGGTCAGGCAGCCGTGCTCGTCGAGCACACCGATGTCGCCGGTGTGATACCAGCCGTCGTCGTCGAACGCAATGTTGAAGGTCTCGTCGGTGTAGCCCAGGCAGAGATCGGGGCCGCGGGAGAGGATCTCGCCGGCGGTGCCGCGCTGCACGTCGACACCGTCGTCGTCGATGAGGCGGATCTCGACTCCGGGCATCGGGCGCCCGTCGGTGCGATGGCGGATGTCGGCCGGGTCAGCGAACTGCGACCCCGTCGTGGAGGGATGCTCGGTCGAGCCATAGGCGCGGATGATCTTCACCCCGTGCGACGCGGCGCGCTCGCCGAGCGCGACCGGCACGGGCGCGCCGCCGAGGCCGACCTGCGACATGTTCGCCGCGTGCGCCGCCGTGAGGCTGGGGTGGTCGAACAGGCCGGCGAGGAACACCGAGGCGCCGGTGCCGCCACCGATGCCTGCTTCGAGCATGACCTCGAGCGCATGGCCAGGATCCCAACGATCGATGACGTGGATGTCCGACCCAACCTTCAGGGGACCCAACACCGCGCCGATCATCCCGGTCGCATGGGTGACCGGTGAGCCCATCAGGTTCGGCCTGCCGGGGGTGATCCAGCCCGCCATGTGGCGCAGTTCGCTGAGCAGGGTGCGGTGATCGTGGATGACGCCCTTCGGGTCGCTGGTGGTGCCAGACGTATACGCGATGACGGCAATCGATGCGGCCTCGCCGCGAGGCAGCACCGTGACCGGGCGAGTGGTTTCGAGCGTGGACCAGCGCACCCTCATCACTCCGGACGGAGGGGTGCCGAGTGCTTCACCGTCGACCAGCACATGCAGCCGGAGCTGCTCCGGCGCCACGTGGTCGATGATGTTGGCGTACCCGACGTGACCGTGCGCGACGGGCGAGATGTAGGCAACGGCCCCGCTCTGCTCGAGGATGAACGCCAGCTCCTTGCGGCCGTAGATGTGCACGATCGGCACCAGCACGTACCCGCCCATCGCCAGCGCGGCGAACGCGACGATCGCCTCGCGCCAGTTCGGCAACTGGAACGCCACGGCCTCCCCGGGCTCGACGCCGGCGGCCTGCATCAGCGCCACGAGGCGACGCGCCTCGGCGTCGATGTCGGCGTACGTTCCGTGCCACGGCCGGACCTTCGACCAGACGTTCACCTCGGCCGCCGGCGCCGCTGCCAACCACTCGGCCACCATCGAGCCGAGCGTGGCGTCGGTCCACCAACCGTCTCGCTCGTACTGCTGCACGAGCGACGGGGGCACCGTGCGAACTGCCCAGTGGGTCGGGTTGCTCATGACTGCTCCTTGCGACCCGGGGTCATCCGGGCACTCGGATCATGGACTCTTGGGTGATGCTGGCCACGAGTCGACCGTCCCGGGCGTAGACGTGGCCGACGCCGAACGCTGAGCCATCCGCCGCGACAGGACTCGTCTGATGGATCAGCAACCACTCGTCGACGCGGAACGGCCGGTGGAACACGAGCTGGTGGGTGATCACCGAGGTGCGCAACGTCGAGTGCGCGTCGAGCTGGCTCCAACCGTCGTGCTGCAGCAGCGCGGTGCCGATGAGGGTGAGGTCGCTGAGGTACGCCAACAGGCTCTGGTGGAGGGCGAGCTCATCGCCGACAGTTGCCGGCACGCGCATCCAGAGCAGCAACTCGTTCGGCTGGTCTTTGCGATCATCGAGGTCGGTGTCACCGACGATGCGCGTCTCCCAGGGGATGATCGTCAGATCGACGAGTCGCGCGTCGTCCGGGCTGCTGGCTGCCGTGGGCATCGTCGCGCCGTGGTCGACGCCGGCAGCCGGCTGGTGGCAGACCACGGTCGCGCTGAAGCACAGCACCGGGGCACCGTTGCGATCTGGCTGGTGGACTTCGACCCGCTGAGTCGAGTACGCACTGCCTTTGTGGATGGCGACGCTGCAGAACTCGAGCACGCCGACGTCGCGAACACCACGCGGGAAGACTGCGCTGACGGAGCGGACCGGCATGGTCGGATCCAACTTCGACGCGATCGAGATGGCCTGACCCAACAGCTCTCCACCGAAGATGCCACCGCCGGCGAGGTCGAGTGTCGTTGCCTGCCACGCCGCGCCGGCCTCACGGGTCGGGCTGGTGAGGCAGGCGACGACACCCTCCAACGAGAGTCGCGTCATGGCGTGGGCATCTCGCTGATCGCCCTGGCGCGGAGGTCCTCCTTGACGACCTTGCCTGCGGCGTTGATCGGCAGCGAGTCGACGATGCGCACCAGCCGCGGCACCTTGTAGTTCGCCATCCGTTCGCGCGACCAGGCGATCACCTCGCCGGGGTCGACGTCGCGACCCGGCGTCGGCACGACCCAGGCCATGCCGACGTCGCCCATCCGTTCGTCCGGCACGCCGATCACCGCGACCTGACCGATCGAGCCGTGGGTCATCAGCAGGTTCTCGACCTCGGCCGGGTACACGTTGAACCCGCCGACGATGAACATGTCCTTCAACCGCCCGACGATGCGCACGTACCCACGCTCGTCCATCGTGGCGAGGTCGCCGGTGTGCAGGTAGCCATTCGGATCGACGGCGGCCGCAGTGGCCGCGGCGTCGTCGAGGTAGCCCTGCATCACGCTGTACCCACGCACGAGCAGCTCGCCCGTCGCTCCGCGCTCCACCTCGTCACCATGTGCATCAGCGATGACGATCTCCAGCCCGTTCATCGCCCGTCCGGCCGTCGTCGCGATCGTGGTGGCGTCATCGTCGGGCCGCGACCCGGTGACGGTGCCGGCCTCGGTGAGGCCGTAGCCGGTGAGGATCGTCGAGAACGGCAGCTCGGCGCGCATCTGCTCGATCAGCGCGACCGGCACGTCGGCGGCGCCCGTCACCGCGACCCGCAGCGAGCTGAGGTCGAACGTGGCGCGGTCGGGGTGATCGAGGATCGAGCGGTAGATCGTCGGCGCACCCGGCAGCACGGTGATCCGCTCGGCCTGCACGACGGCCAGCACGTGCGCGACGTCGAAAACGGCGACCGGGAAGATCGTCGCGCCGCGCAGCAGGCTGGCCAGCCAACCCGCCTTGTAGCCGAACATGTGGAAGAACGGGTTGACGATCAGATACCGGTCGTCGGGCTCGAGACCGGCGAAGTCGCACCACTCGAGGAACTGACGCACGGTCTGGGCATGCGTCATCACGACGCCCTTGGGTCGCCCGGTCGTGCCGGACGTGAACAGGATGTCGCTCGGGTCCGTCGGCTCCACGCCGGCGAGCCGCTCCTCAGCAGCCGCAACGGTCACGGAGCGGCCGTCGGCCTCGAACTCCGCCCAGTTCTGCACACGCACGCCGTCCGGGGCCTCCGCAACCGGGGCGGAGCCGTCGAGGAGCACGATCCTCCCGAGGTCCGGCAGCGGCGTCGGGTCATCGGCGAGCATGCCCACCGTGTCGGTGCCGAGGAAGCCGACCGACGTGCACAGCACCGTCGCGCGGGACGCACCCAGCAGGTAGGCCGCCTCACCGCCCTTCCATCGAGTGTTGACGGGCACCAGAGCCGCTCCCGCACACTGCGCACCCAGTGCAGCCACGATCCACGCAAGCCCGTTCGGCGCCCAGATCGCGACACGGTCGCCGCGCCCGACACCAGCGGCCATCATCGCCCGGGTCGAGGAGATCACGCGTTGGCCGAGTTCGGCATAGGTCACCCGGTGTGCACCGTCGACGACTGCTTCGACCGAACCACGGCGCGCCACGCTGGCCATCACCGCCGCCGGGATCGTGGTCGGCTGGCCTGGGAACGAATGATCGCGTGTGATGAGAATGAGATTATCAGTCGGTCGACCAGCAGGGCAACGCGTGGACGTCTGCGTGAAAATGTAATTCTCATTTTTGCATATGAGCTTGCACCGAACCGACGAACTGAACTACCATCGCGCTCGAGCTCGGTCGAACAGACCAGCCCTGACCCTGGGGGAAGACATGATCCGACGTAGCCCATTGATCGCGACCACGGCGATCGGCCTGTTGCTGTTCACGACGAGCTGCTCGAGCGACAAGGCAGCAACCAGCACCACGGCAGCCGCCACCACGACGACGGCCCCCGCAGTCACCACCGAGGCTCCCGCCACCACCGAGGCTCCGGCCACGACCGAGGCTGCCGCCACCACCGAGGCAGCCGACACCACGGCCGCACCGGCAACCAGCGATGCGACCGCCAGCAGCGCAGCGTCGACCGAGGTGGCGTCCACGGACACCGCGACCGGCGTCAGCAGCCCGTCCGGCGGCAACGACATCGACGAAATCACCGCTGCGTTCCAGAAGTTCTTCAAGGGCTTCGCGGGCGACACCGCCGTACTCGAGGACGGCGACACCTACAAGCAGGCCATCGCCAACATCCAGGCCGATGGCAAGGGCAAGGATGTCGACGTCACGGTCAAGTCCGTGGTCCCCGCCGAGGATGGCCCCTGCACCGACGCCGGTGTCTCGACCCCGTGCGCCACGGTGAAGTTCGACGTGCTCTTCCAGGGCGTCGTTGCGATCCCTGACAACACCGGCTACGCGGTGATCCAGGACGGCATCTGGAAGGTCTCCGGGATCACGTTCTGCTCGCTGGCCGCCCTCGCCACATCCGACGCCCCCGGCTGCTGACCGCTCTTTGAGCCGGCCTTGCGGCCGGAAACCCCTGCAACGACGGGGGCGATGCTCCGAATGGGTGTCGTCCCCGGCGGCCGCTCCCACGGCTGACGGCCCTTCCGGTGAGATCCCCGGTGCCCACCTTGCAGCAATGACGCCGCAGCCTGCGGCCTCATTGCTGCAAGCCGCCTTCGGCAGCGGTGGTTGGTCGGCGGCCCCACACAATCG
>JAOBWQ010000440.1 GCA_025463425.1 Ilumatobacteraceae bacterium
CCGATCCGCTGCCCGGGCTCGACGGTCGTGCCGTCGACCGGCGCGCCGTCGAGGAGCAGCGGGCGCGCGCCGGTCAACTGGTCGAGCCGGACCGCTCCGTGGCCGACCGTCAGCACTGCATGATGCAGCTCCAGGTCGGGATCCGCGCAACGAATCGGCGCGGTCGACGATCGGCCGATGACGTGGCTCCCGACCGAAAGCCGGGTCGCGCCACCGGCGTCCGGACCGGTGATCCAGACGGCCTCCAGGGCTCGGCCGGCAGTGTCGTCGGGTTGCAGGGTGGTGGGGATGGCGAGGTCGTGCACGTCCCACTGAGTGCTTCGACGAAGGCGGAACTGGAAGAAGTTTGATGCCTCACAGGAGGATTTCTCCAGTTCAGGGGCGCTGTGAGTGCGCCGGTGAGCCCTGCGGTGAGGCCTGCTGTGATGTCCCGGTCGCACGATGCGGCCATGACCCAACTCCCGAACTCGGTGATCCAACCCGCCTCTTCGAACCCCTCCGATACCGCCGGCGCGTCCATCACTTCGCCGTCGCGGCCGTTCGTCCAGGCTCCGATCATGCGCAGCCTGTCGATCGAGTGGCAGCACCGCACCGTCCGCGCTGCCGACCTCCGTCGAGCCCGGGCGTGGCAGCTCCCCGGCGCGGCGGTCACCTCGCTGGACGACCTGCTCGACCGCTGCGGGTTCACCCCGACACCGGAGGCCGGTTGCGCACGCCGCGACCGTCCCCGAGACCCACAGGCCGATGACGCCCACGATGCCTACCTCATCGATCTCCTCCGCGTCGCCCGCACCGACGAGCTCGCCGCGCGCATCGTCCTGCAGCGGATCCTGCCGGCACTCTGTGGCACGGCGCGCCGGCACGCGCCGGAGCGACAGTCGTTCCACGCACTGCTCGACGAGCTCGTGTCCAACGCCTGGCCGGTGATCCGCACCTACCCGGTCGATCGTCGCCCGCGGCGGGTCGTCGCCAACCTCGTGCGCGACATCGGGTTCCAGACCTTCGTCCGGCCGACTCGGCTCCGCTACGCGTCAGAGGTGCCCGTGACCCACGAGGATCTCGGCGATCAGGAGACCTCGGCCGAGACCCACCCGCTGACGGAGCTGATCGAGCTGCTCGGTCACGCCGCGCAGGCTCGCGTGATCAGCGCGGCGGATGTCGAGCTGATGATCGAGCTCGTCCGCCTCGGCCGTCCAGAGCGTGTGGCCGTGGCTCGGCAGGTCACCCCGAGGACGGTTCGCAACCATCGCGACGCGATCCTCTACCGCCTGCGCGCGATGCACGCCACCGAGGCGGTCGGCAGTGCCGCCTGATCGGGCACGGTCACGGTCGCTGCGTGAACGTGGGCGAGCGCTTGCCCAAGAACGCGGCGAACCCCTCTTGAGCGTCGGTCGTCATCGCTGCGTTCGACATCAGCTCGCCGGCGAACTCGTAGGCACCCTGCTGGGGCAGATCGATCTGGCCGTAGAAGCCCTGCTTGCCCATCGCCTTGGAGAGCAGGCTCCCGCGACTGGCGCGAGTGACGAGATCGAGGGTCGCCGCGTCGAGCTCGTCCGCCGGCACGGCTCGGTTGATCAGACCCCACGCCGCGGCGGTCACCGCATCGATCGGATCGCCGGTCATCGCCATCTCGAGGGCGCGCTTGCGACCGATGTTGCGCGCGACGGCGACGAGCGGGGTGTGGCAGAAGAAGCCGCCCTTGCCACCAGGGATCGCGAAGGTTGCCGTCTCGGCGGCGACGGCGAGGTCGCAGCTGGCCACGAGTTGGCAGCCGGCCGCGGTGGCCAACGCGTGCACGCGGGCGACGACGGGCTGAGGCATCGACTGGATGGTGTCCATCATCTCGATGCAGATCTCGAACAAGCGTCGTGCATCGTCCAGCGTCGCGCCGGCCAGATCGCCGAAGTTGTGACCCGCGCTGAACACCGGACCGTTGGCGGCCAGGATCACGCCGTGGGCGTCACTGGCCCCCACGAGACGGAGGGCATCGGTGAGCTCGCGCATCACGTCGAGCGACAACGCGTTCCGCTTCTCCGGTCGGTTCAGCGTGATCGTGGCGATCGTTCCGGACGCGGCGATGTCGATGTGCTCGGAATCCATTGGCCCAGTGTCGCGCACGACGTTGGTCTGAGGGTCCCGAGCCGGGCTGTGGCCCGGGACCCTCAGTGTGTGGGCGCCGTTGGCAGCGGCACGCTCCAGAGAGCGACTGCGCCGAACGGCACCACGACTGTTCGACTCAGAAGATGAAGACCTGGGTCACGCGGTTGTTCCAGCCGGACGCCATCGATGCCGCCGTGACCCCCGCACTCGTCGATCCCGGATAGCTCGCGCTGGCGCTGTCGTACAACTGGGCGTTGCACGCGCCGATCGCGAACGACGACGTCTTGCCGGCGAAGGAGTACGAGGCGAGGTTGAAGAGCGTGTTGCGACTCGAGAACGCCACCGACGTGCCGGAGAAGCTCGTGCCGTCGTACAGCCGGACGGACGACGCGCACGCAACCATGGGCACCATCCCGCCCACCCGCGCGATGGTGCCTTCGAGCGCGCTGGTCGTGCTGTCTCCCTTCGATGCGGCGGTGCCCGGCGCGGCAAGTCCCATGTAGGCGTCGCGCTCGGCGGAGGTGTCGAAGCAGGCGTTGCCCTGGTCGGTGATCGCGCACGCGACGGCACCCTCCCAGGAGACCGAGAGGTCGATGGCGCGGCCGTCGTAGGTGGCGATGCTGGAAGGCGGACGCGACGATGCGGCGTCGTCCGGCGCGATCCGCAACGCGAAGGCGGTTTGCGTCGCGGCGAGCACGAGCGCTGCGCCGGCGACGAAAGCTGCGAGGGCGATGAGTGGTCTCAAGGTGTCTCCGATGTTGGTGGCTTCATGTTCCGGGTGGATCGGTGGGTGATGGCGACGCCGTCGAGGAAGTCGCGTCCGGCGGCGTGCTGGTCGAGAAGAAGTTGCTCGCGAAGATGATCGGGATGGTGCGACTCGCGACGTCGATGCCCTCCACAGCGCAGGGCCGATCGGCGGATGCTGCCCCCGTCGTGACGAACGTGAACCCGTCGAGGTTCGCGGCGGCGAGCTCTTCGGTGACGATCTCTCGCAGCCGCGCTTCATCGATGCATCCCGCGAGCCCCAGCCGAGACGTGAGCGAGTCGGCGAACTGCGACAGAGCCGCCTCGTCGGTCGACACGGTGAGCGGCAGCGATCCCAGACCGAGCCGTTGGCAGACTCCGGCATCGTCTGAAGGGAAGACGTCGACCTTGCCGCTGGCAGCCACACACGCGACCAGGTGCGGCGCAGGGACGTCGGCGAACGTGGGGTCGTTCCAGGCGGCGGCACATGCCTCGACGGGCCGACCGGCAGGGAATCCGCCGAGCACGACAGCAGCGCTCGAGAACGAGGCTTCGCGGTAGCAGGTGACCGTGATCGGATCGACCTCCACGTCCCGCCTGGCGAGCGCGTAACCGATCGTTCCGCCACCGACGACGAGGCCGATGATGCCGGCGATCCCACCCCAGCGACGGCGCCGGCGAACCACCCCTTGCGCAGCGAGCACCCCGACGGCGATGGCTTCCACCCGTGCGTCGAGCGAGGGCCCTGACGTCAACGCGAGCGACCGTCCGGCCAGCGGGTCGGCCCGGCGGAGGATGGCGATCATCTCGGCCTCGTCGGGATGCAGCGGAACGGTGCGGCGGCGCATCACGCTTGTCCCTCCTGCGCGTACCAGTGGCGCAGTTGGTCGAGCGCGCGGGAGACCTGCTTGCGCGCCGCGGTCGGCGAGCACCGCAGCAGCAGCCCGAGCTCGGCCGTCGTCAGGCCGTCCCAGTAGATCGCGTGGATCACTCGACGCTGGTTCGTCGACAGCTTGGCCATGCTGCGCTCGAGCACTTCGTCGGTCTCCGGCGCGGCAGTCGTCGGCAGGTCGGGTTGGCGCTGCACACGAGCAACCAGCCGGGCCCGGCGACCGTTGGCGCGGTACCGCGTCAGCAGTTCGTGGTAGGCAGCCCGGTACAACCAGACCCGTTGTGCAGACGGCACGGGGAGCGATTCCAGGTTGGAGAACTTGCGCCACGCCGCGATGAAGACGGCCTGCACGACGTCGTCGACCTCAGACGCGTCGATCCGCCGGGCCACGACCGCGCGGACGAACTCGTCGTGGGCAGCCACGAAGAGCCGAACGCGCTGATTCTCGGCCCGGGTGACCGGGGAGTCGACCTCCATCCCATCCATGACTGCCGGCAGGCGGTGAACCGTGACCGGGATCGGCAAGATTCACCCAAATTCTTTGTCGCGTCACACATCGGGCCCTGCCGGCAGTTGTGCCTGCACAGACTTCGGTCCAGCTGCGGAGGTGATCCGAAATGCACAGAGCGCTCAAGGGATCGGCGGATCCACTCAACGCACATCGGCGCGCATCGCTCGGAAGTCCGGGACCCCGGCTCGCGCAGCTCCTCGCAGTGCTGATCGCCGACGAGGTCGCCACCATCGACGAACCGCACATCGTGCTCATCTGCGATCCCTATGAGGCGGAGCTGAGCGCGTACGGCCCCTTCGACGACGCGCTCGCCGCGGCGGCGGTGGCCGAGGAGCTGCGCACCGAGATGCTCGACGACGAGCACTCCTGCGCGGTCGACGCGGTGGTCATCCCGCTCCGCCTGTTCGAGGGCTCGGCGGGATGACGACACGTCCGAGGGTTCAGCCGACCGACGCGACCTCGGCTGACGACTCGGACACCGATCGGGAGATCGGGCCGGCGACGCGGTGGCGCAGGATGTTCGGCAGGTAGCGCAGCACGATCACCGACGAGGTCGCTGCGAGCACCGCGGCGATCAGCACCGCCACGTGGAAGCCGTCGATGAACGCTTGATCGGCGGCGTTCGTCAACGCTGCCTTGGCCGGACCGTGCAACGTTGCCGCCTGGGCGAGCGCGTTGGCGAGCGCCGACTTCGCCGACGATGCGCCACTTCCGGTGAGGACGCGATCGACGGCCGGACCCACGGCGTGGGCGTAATGAGTCGCCGTGATCGACCCGAGCACCGCAACTCCGAGGGCGGCACCCAGCTCGCGGGTCGCGTCGTTCATCGACGAACCCGCACCCGCCCGGCGAGGGGGCACCGCCGACATGATCGCCGCGGTCATCGGTGACATGGTCATCGAGATGCCCACCGAGAACACGCAGAAGCCGGTGATCATCTGCAACCACGACGTGTCCTTGCCGAGCCAGAGGAACCTGAACATCCCGCCTGCGGCGAGCAGCATGCCCAACGCGACGGCCCGATTCGCTCCCAGCCGCGCGCTGATCCGCGGCGTTTGCGGGGCGACGAAGATCATCACCACGGCGATCGGCAGCAGCCGCACCGCTGCACCCAGAGCCGAGTAGCCCTGCACCAGCTGGAGGTACTGGGTGGTGAGGAAGAACATGCCGTACATCGCCAGGAAGACCAGCACCATCGTGCCGGTGGCGGTGCTGAAGGCGCGGTTGCGGAAGTAAGCCATGTCCACCATGGGGTCGTCGGTCCGCTGCTCGTAGAGCACGAACGCAACGAGGAACCCTGCGGCCAGCGCGAACGCAATGAGCGTCTTGCCGTCGAGCCAACCGTGCTCGGGCGCTTCGATGACGCCGAACACGAGAGCGACGATGCCGATCGTCGACAACACCGCGCCGACCGGGTCGAGTGGAGACTCCTCGGGATCGCGGGTCTTCGGCAGCAGCACGTAGCCACCGATCAGCGCGGCGACGACGAGCGGCACGTTGATCAGGAAGACCGAGCCCCACCAGAAGTGGGCCAACAGCGCGCCGGACAGGACCTGCCCCGTGGCGGCGCCGGCGCCCGTGACGCTGGCCCAGATCGCGATCGCCTTGGTGCGCTCGTGCGGTGGTAAGACGTTGATGAGGATCGACAACGTCGTCGGCATGATCAACGACGCACCAACGCCCATCGCTGCGCGACTGGCGTTCATCTCCCACATCTGACTCGACATCGCAGCCAGCGTCACCGCGACGAGGACGATGAACAGGCCACCCTGCAGTGCTCCCTTGCGACCGAAGCGGTCGCCGAGCGCACCGGTCGTGAACAGCAAGCCGGCGAAGACCAGCGAGTAGACCGCCACCACCCACTGCAGCTGAGTCTCGGTCGCGCCGAGGTCGCGGGACAGCGTCGGCAGGGTGACGTTCAGGCTGGCGTTGCCGACCGTGACGATCAGCAGGCTCAAGCAGAGGACGGCGAGGATGTACCAACGGCGCTCGTGAGCGGGCGTGCCCTCGCCGAGTGGTGTGTTCGTCTCCGACCTGTCGTGGCTCATCGTGCTCACCATTGCGAGAGCTCCGGGATCAGGGTGGCGCCGATGTGCTCGACCGAGGCAACAGGGTCCGGGCCGCGGACCATGAGGTACACGACGGTGATGCCGATGTCGTGCAGGGCGCGGAACTGATCGAGCATCGCACCGGTCGACTCCGTCGGGTCGTAGTGCCCCGTCGCTGTCTTCTCGATCGCGTCGTAGTCGCGGCCCTCGCGGTCGCAGTGCTGACGGAGCACCTCGAGTTTGTGCGCGGCTTCGGGCCCCGCGAAGACGTTGCACTGATCGGCGTACTTGGCGACGAGGCGGAGGGTCTTGCGCTCGCCCGTGCCGCCGATCATGATCTTCGGCCGCGTTGCGCTCTGCGGCGAGCTCAGCGTGCGTGCGAGTCGGTAGTGCTTTCCGGTGTACGCGGCCTCGCTGTCGCTCCACATCTGCAGGCAGATCTGCAATGCCTCTTCCAGCCGCTCGAAGCGTTCGGCCGTCGGCGGGAACGGCAGTCCGAGTCCGGCAGATTCGTCGGCGTTCCACGCCGCGCCGATGCCCAGCCCGGCACGTCCGCCGGAGAGGATGTCGAGGGTGGTGACGGCCTTGGCAAGCAGGCCGGGCTCGCGGTAGACGACACCGGTGACGAGGGTGTGGAGCTTGACCCGCGTGGTGCTGGCGGCCAGGAAGCCGAGCGTGGTGTAGGCCTCGAGCATCTCGTGCTCTTCCGGACCGATCACACCGATCTGCCAGAGGTGGTCCATGACGGTGATCCGCTCGAAGCCGACGTGCTCGGCGGTCTGGGCAAGGTTGACCAGTCGCGGTGCCAGTTCGGCACCGCCTCCTGGCCAGGTGAAGTCAGCGATGTGCAATCCGAGTTCCATGAGAACTCCCTTCGGGGCGACGTGTACGTGTGGTGGGCTCGATAAAGTGGAGGTGCCCTCCGGAACGATACCGGAGGCTCCCTCCGCTTACAACCGGTGCTCCTCTGCATCGCGAAGATGAATGCACGGCTTGCGCGATCCGTTAGGCCCCCCTAATATCACCTGCATGATCATCTGTTCGTGCCGGGCGGTCAGCGATCGCACGATCAACGCGGCGGTCTCCGCGGGAGCGTCCACCATCTGCGGCATCGCCGACCGATGCGGCGCGGGCGAACGTTGTGGCGGGTGCTGGCCTGAGCTGGAGCGCATTCTTGCCGCCACCGCTGCCCGATGCGAGACTCTCGGCGAACACGCCGCCTGACCCCGCCGCGGCCCACCAAGGAGATCCCCCGTGCACGGAAACCCCGAGGTCATCGAACTGCTCAATGATGTGCTGGCCGCAGAGCTGACCGCGATCAACCAGTACTTCGTCGACGCGAAGATGCTCGACAACTGGGGCTTCAAGCGTCTCGGCGAGCACTTCAAGCACGAGTCGATCGACGAGATGAAAGACGCCGACGAGCTGATCGAGCGGATCCTCTACCTCGAGGGCATCCCCAACCTGCAGCGGCTCAACACCGTGCGCGTCGGC
>JAOBWQ010000493.1 GCA_025463425.1 Ilumatobacteraceae bacterium
GCGGTCGCCCCTGCAGCGTCAGCGCCCGTGGTGCGCACGGTGTAGTCGCCGGGCTTCAACGTGCGCCACAGGAACGAGCCGGCGGTGTCGACGGAGCCGGTGGAGGCGACCGTGCCGGTCGAGTCGACCAGTTGCAGCTTGGCGCCCGGGGTCGCGTGCAGCACGGCCAGCTGATCCACGCCGGGCTGCAGGGTGAAGTCGGCCGGCGCCAAGGGCGTCGTGTCAGGGGCGGAGTCAGCAGTGGCATCCGTCGTCGCTGCCGCCTCGGTCGTCACGGACTCGGTGCTGGGAGGTGCCGTGGTGGTGGGTGCCGCGGTCGACGTCGAGGACACCGCTGCCGTCGTGTCGGCAACGGCCGTCGTCGTGGTTGGCGACACGGCGTCGGGACGGTCGCTCGCACACGCGGCGGCGACGAACGAGATCACGATGGACACGGCGATGACCACACGATGGGAGCGCATCGGAGGAGTCTGACAGGCAGCATGGGTCGATGGCCGACCCAGTCGCTCCGTCCACCGCCGATCTCGACGTGATGCTGGAGGATCTGGCGACGCTGGTCAACGTGGAGTCGCCCTCGCGAGACCTCGTCGCGCTCGCAGCGTCGGCCGACGCAGTCGCCTCCGTGATCGAGAACCGCCTGGGCCGCGCGGCCGAGATCGTGCCCTCGGCGATGGGTCCGATCGTGCACTGGTCCGGCGGTGGTGAGCCGAAGGTGCTCGTGCTCGGCCACCACGACACGGTCTTCCCGCTCGGCAGCCTGGCCGCGCGTCCGTTCACGGTGGCCGCGGGTCGGGCCACCGGTCCCGGGGTGTTCGACATGAAGGCCGGCATCGTCCTCGCCGTCCACGCCGTCGCCGCGCTGGCCGATCCCAGCGGGGTGGAGATGCTGTTCTCCGCCGACGAAGAGATCGGGTCCACCGCGTCGCGCGAGTTGATCGAGGAACGCGCGCTCGCCTGCGGAGCGGTCCTCGTGCTGGAGCCGAGCTACGACGGCGGTGCGCTGAAGATCGCGCGCAAGGGGCTCGGCACGTTCGAGGTGTTCGTCCACGGCAAGGCGTCGCACGCCGGGCTCGAGCCGGAAAAGGGCGTCAACGCGCTCGTCGAAGCAGCCCACCAGGTGCTCGCGATCAACACCTTCGGCCAACCCGAGATCGGCACGACGGTCACGCCCACGGTTGCCAAGGCGGGCACCGCCGAGAACGTCGTGCCCGCGCTGGCCCACCTCACCGTCGATGTGCGGGTCGAGGCCGAAGGCGAGAAGGAGCGGGTCGAGCACGCGATGGCGACGCTCGTCGCGCACGACGCTCAGGCCCGGATCGAAGTCACCGGCGGGATCAACCGTCCACCGATGCCCGCGTCGGCGTCGGAGCGGTTGTTCGGCCTCGCGGTCGCGGTCAGCTCCGATCTCGGCCTTCCGGTCGTCCGTGGCGTCGCGGTCGGTGGTGGCTCGGACGGCAACTTCACCGCCGCTCGAGGGGTGCCCACGCTCGACGGCCTTGGTGCCGTCGGCGGCGGCGCGCACGCCGATCACGAGTACGTCGAGGTCGAGACCATGCCCGACCGCGTCCGCCTCCTGACCGCCCTGATCGACGAGATCAGGGTGGTTTCGTAGCCCAACACGACCAATCCGCGCGAGCGCACGAGCGATGGTCAGCGTTGGTTCTCGCCGACGACGCCTTTCCGGTGTGCCAACGACACCGAGTCGTTCGAGTGCGAGCTCATTGGATCCTCACCCCGCGAACCAGCCGTTGATGTCGGCGATGAGATGGGTGTCGACCTGGCTGTAGAAGCAGAGCTCGCCGCTGGTCGAGAGTGGTGCGATGACTGCGTTGGGGATGGTTTGCCCGGAGGTGAAGTTGAGGCTGGACGCGTTCGGTCGGTCGCCGCAGGGATAGACGGTGATGTAGCCGGCGCCCGTGGGATTCACTGCTGTGACGTTGAGCGAGACTGCGCCGACGCCGGCCGTGGGCACGCCCGTTGTGCCGGTGATCTTGACCCGGAGGATGTTGGCGCCGCCGTACGTCTGCTTCGTGATCGCGACGGCACCTTGGGCTTCGCCGGGGCGGGTGTCGAACACTCGTGTCGGCGACAGCGGTGTGAACCCCGCTGCGGTTGCGAACCACCCATTGATGTCGGCGATCAGATGGGTGTCGACCTGGCTATAGAAGCAGATCTCGCCTGCGGCCGAGAGTGGTGCGATGACTGCGTTGGGGATCGTTTGGCCGGCCTGGAAGTTGAGGCTGGACGCGTTCGGTCGATCGCCGCATGGAAACACCGTTGCGAACCCCGAGCCGACCGGATCGACTGCGGTGACGTTCAACGAGACGGCGCCCACGCCGGCCGTTGGTACGCCGGCCGCTCCGGCGATCTTCACGCGCAGGATGTTGGCGCCGCCGTAGGTCTGCTTCGTGATCGCCACTGCGCCTTGACCCTGATCTGCGCGGGTGTCGAACAATCGCGTTGGCGTGAGTGGGGCGAAGCTGGACGCAGCGGGAAACCAGCCGTTGATGTCGGCGATGAGATGGGTGTCGACCTGGCTGTAGAAGCAGAGCTCGCCGCTGGTCGAGAGTGGTGCGATGACTGCGTTGGGGATGGTTTGCCCGGAGGTGAAGTTG
>JAOBWQ010000457.1 GCA_025463425.1 Ilumatobacteraceae bacterium
ATCATCAGCATCCCCAATGACGCAAGGACCGTTGACACGATCAGGTCGATCAGGAGGAACGGCACCCAGATCAAGAACCCGATCATGAAGGCGGCGCGGAGCTCGGAGAGGATGAACGCGGGGATCAGGAACCGCGGGCTGATCTTGGTCTGGTCGCTGGGCCGCTTGGTGTCGGTCAGGTCGTAGAGCATCTTCAGGTCCGACGTGCGGGTGTGGTCGAGCATGAACTCCTGCAGCGGCTCCCACCCCTTCTTGATCGCCTCGCCCTGGGTCAGCTCGCCGTGGATCGCCGGTTGGATCGCGGTCTCGTTGATCTTCGAGAACGTCGGCGCCATCACGAACAGGGTCAAGAAGGCGGCGAGGCCGGCCAGGACCTGGTTCGGCGGCGTCGTGTTGAGGCCGAGACCCTGGCGGGCGAGGCCGAGCACGATCAGGAACCGAGGGAACGTCGTCGTCAGCATCAAGATGCCGGGAAGGATCGACACGAGGGTGACGAGGAGCACCAGCAGCACGGCGTTGCTCGTGCCCTTGGGCGTGGTGAGCGACAACGTGTCCGAGCCGGAGCTGTCCGAGACCTTCGGTGTGGCGATGGTGTCCGGCGTGTCGACGGTGATGTCGGGCAGGTCGCCGATCGTGGTGTCGCGGCCGCTGCCGACCAACGAGGTGTCGCTGGTGCTCGACGGATCCGTGGTGGAGCTCGTGTCGCCGCTGCCGGTGAGGGCGTCGATGGGGTTCACGGTGTCGGTGGTGGACCCGGCATCGGCGGCCGTCGCGGGAGCAACAGACGTGGCCGGAGCACGCGTCGGGCCGGCGTCGGCCGACGAGGCGAACGCGGGGATCGCCACCAGGGCAACGAGTGCGCCGGGGGCGAGCAGCCAGCGCACGCGCCGGCGGATCGAGTTGGGTCGGCTCACGTCGTCCCGCCGCTCTGATGGGGGAGGCGGAACTTGGGTTCCACAGTGCGCGCTGTCATCCGCCGAACCCGGTCGACGAGGTTGTTCGACTCGATCTCGTCGGGCACGACCGGTGTGACCCGAGCGGGCGGGGCGACCGGCGTGGCCCGCGTCGGCGTCGGAGTCGGAGCCGGGCGGTCCTGACGGCTCATCGAGGAGTCGCGCTGGGCGCCCGGCCGGATCGTCGAGGTCAGGCGGGCGATCGCTGCCGCTGCGGGGCGCGGCGATGGGTTGGAGCTGGGAGGCACGGTGGGGTCGACAGGAGCCACGTCGGCGAGCTCGGAGATCAGGTTGACCTGGTTCGGAGCGGCGCCGATCAAGAGCCGGCGGCCGTCGATCTCGACGACCGCGATCATCGAGCCGCGGCTGATGGTGACCCGGGAGGTGACCTTGATCGCGCGAGTGGTGGTGTTGGTCCGGTTCCGCAGCTTCAGGAAGATCGCGACCGCTGCGAGGAGCAGCGTCACCACGATCAACCGGGTCATGACGGTCGGACAGACAGCACTTCGACGATGCGCACGCCGAGATCGTCACCGACGACGACGACCTCGCCGCGTGCGACGAGCGAGCCGTTGGCGAGCACTTCGACGAGGCCGCCGGCCTGGCCGATCTCGACCACCGAGCCGGAGCGGAGCTGCAGCAGCTCCTGCACCGTCATCTTGGCGCGGCCGAGGGCGACCACGATCTCGAGTTGAACTCCGGCGATGAGGTCCATGCTGGCGGTGCTCCCCGGTGCGGTTCCGTCACCGAAGGCTGTGAACTGGGCTGGGGCTGGAGTCGGCGTTTCGAGCATCGTGCTGCCTCGCTTCTTGATCAAAGGCCGGCACGTCATATGCCAGCTGAGAATGACTGTGATGGCCGGCCGAGCCCAGCGGCCCGGTTGCCGCGCTGTTCGCGACGAGGGCGGCGGGGGCATCGAACGGGTGGTCCGAGACCGAGATCGCGAGCCGGGATCCGCGGCGGCCGAGGTGTCCGCGCAGCACCGGGAGGGTGCCGATCGCGACGGTGGCGGGCTGCCCCACGCGGTGGTCGAGGACCACGACATCGCCGGGGACGAGCGAGGCGACGGCGCCCGCAGACATGACCGTGCGGGCGAGGGTGGCCTCGAGCACGAGTGGCACCCGTTCGGCGACGCTGCGCATCAGGTTCGGGTCGACATCGGTGCCGGCCCGCTCCGCGGTGTGCGACATGATCTGCTCGAGGATGGGGGTCAGCGTGGTCAGCGAGAGCACGACGGCGAGATCACCGCTGAGGTTGCAGCCGGGGATGTTCAGGCTGTAGCCGAGGACCAGCACCATCTGCGACGGGGCGGCCAGGCCGACGAGCTGGGGGCTGAGGTCCACCGATTCCAGGCTCGACCGGACGTCGACGAACTGCGACAGCGCCTCACCGAGGGCTTCGACGGCGGCGGATCCGATCCGGCGCACTGCGGGGATCTCCAGCTCGCCGGGACGACGCGGCGCCTCGACGCGACCGGAACCGCCGAGCAGGCGGCTCGCGAGCGCGAGGGACAGCGAGGTGTCCATCTCGATCAGCATGTCGCCGGGCAGCGGGGCCGCGGACGCGGTGACCAACGTCGTGATCGCGGGAAGCGTGCGGAGGTACTCGTCCCAGCTCAGCTGGGTCGTGCGGATGTTCTCGACCGCTGACGACGAGCGCGCGAGGCGCCCGATGCCGGTCGAGAGCTTGCGCGAGAAGGTGTCGTGGAAGAGGTCGAGCGAGCGCAACTGCTCTCGGGAGAGCTTGGTCGGGCGGCGCAGGTCGCACGGCTCCCATTGGCGGTCGGCCGCGTCGAGGCCACCGGTGGCAGTGCCCATGCTGTTGCTCTGGTTCTGGCTCGTGTCCACTCGCGACCTTCTCCCGACGCCGCGAATTGATGCGGCTCTGGATGAGGACCGTGTGCGCCACGCAACCCGACCGGCCCGCCGAGTTCGGCGTGGGTCAGGCGTTCTTCGCTCGGCGAGCGACCGTGCGGGCCAGCACGCCGAGGGTGGCCCGGAGTGCGTTCTCGGAGATGACCGGGAAGATGCCCGCCTCACGCCACACCGGGTCGATGTTCGACCAGTCGTAATACGAGGTGATCAACGTGCCGGCGTCGGTGGGCTCGAGCCTGTAGCCGTAGACGTGGCCGAGCGGGGGCCGGATCTGGCCGAGGATCGTCCACGCGATCTCGCGATCCTGGTCGAAGGTGGTGATCGTGACCGTCACGTCGTACAGACCCATCGGGTAGTCGTTGAGCGCCTCGCGATCCATGTGCACCACGAAGCTGTCCCCGACAGCGTGAACGGGCTCGCCGGTGGCATCCATCAACATGCCCGAGGCATCGATCTCGACGTGGCCGTGCGGGTCGCTCAGCACCGCGAAGATGGTTGCGGGGTCCGCGGCGATGGTGCGTTGGACGTCGATCCGGTCGGTGGTCATGTCCCGCATACTGCCACGGACCGCCACGGCCTGATCAGGTATGAGCGGTGGTCCCTGCGGTGGCACTCGCAGTCGTGATCGACGTGGCAGCGGAGGTGGCTGTGGTGGTCGCCGTCGAGGTCTCGCTGGAGCTCGCGTCGACCGTTGTCGTGTCCGTCGAGGCGTCGAGCGATGGGCCGGCGACGATCACCAGCTCGACCCGGCGGTTGCGGGCCAACGACGCTTCGTCGTCGCCATCGGCGACCGGATGGGTGTCGCCGTAGCCCGTGGCTGCCAGCCGGGTGGAGGCGAAGCCGAAGTTGTCGCGGAGCTCCTTCAGCACGGAGACGGCACGATCGACGGAGAGATCCCAGTTGTCGTAGCCGACTCGGCGCAACGGACGCTTGTCGGTGTAGCCCTCGATGATCACGCTGTTCGGGAGCAGTGCGATCTGTGGTGCCACCGAACCGAGCACGAGCGCTCCGGCCGGGGTCAGCGCTCCCGACCCGGATTCGAACAGCACGTTGTCGGTGCTGATCGACACGACCAGGCCGCGCTCTTCGAGGTGCACGTCGACGACGCCGTCGAGGCCGGACTGGTCGATCGTCACGTTGAGCTGCTTGGCCACCTCGGCGAGCTGGTTCTTGTCGAGCGGCGGGGTCGATCCGT
>JAOBWQ010000460.1 GCA_025463425.1 Ilumatobacteraceae bacterium
TGGAGACGTACCACACGGGTGTCGTCCATCGCGCCAGTGTCGGCGCACAGCAGTCGAGGACGTTGGAGACCCGCGGCGATTGGAAGTGCATCCAGGTCACGTCCGGACGGTCGATCGCGACCCTGCCTGGCACCGAGCCGCCGTTCCCGCCAATCGACGGTCTCGACGAGGACGCCCAGAAGGGCACCTACTTCACGGTGCTGCACCCGGCGTGCCAGTTCGCCGTCGCCCAGGATTGCCTGTGGTGGCTCAACGTCACCCCGGTCGCCCACGATCACACCGTGCTCGAGATCGGCGGGTGCTTCCCGAAGGCGGTCGCCGAGGCGCCGGACTTCGCGGCGAAGGCGGCGCCGTACTACGCGCGCTGGGAGCTCGTCGGCCGCGAAGACGTCGGCATCCTCGAGCGTCAGCAGCGCGCCCTCGGCTCGGCGGCCTACCTGCCCGGACGGCTCTCCTGGCGAGACGACATGGTCCAGGCGCTCGGCGAGTGGGTCCTCGACCGTCTGCCGACCCCTGGCTGACGACTACTTGGCGACGGTCTCGACGACCTTGGCCGACTCGCGACGGTGCTTCAGCACCTCGAACGCGACGGGGATCAGCGAGAGCGCGATGACGCCGACGCTGGCGAGCTCGATGTTGTTCTTGACCCAGGTGACGTTGCCGAGGAAGTGACCGAGCGTCGTGACGCCGGCTCCCCAGAGCAGGCCGCCGATCACGTTGAACGTGACGAACGTGCGGTACTTCATCCGCCCGACACCGGCGACGATCGGGGCGAAGGTGCGCACGACCGGCACGAAGCGGGCCATCACGATCGTCTTCGTGCCGTGCGTCTCCAAGAACGCATGGGCGCGCTCGACATGGGCCGGTTTGAACAGCTTGCTCTCCGGCCGCTGGAACAGGCTGGGCCCGACCTTGCGCCCGAAGAGGTACCCGACCTGGTCGCCGGCGATCGCGGCGATCACGACGATCAGCGCGGTGATCGGCAGCGCCGGAAGCTTCGAGTCGTGGCCGACCGTGAAGATGCCGGCGATGAACAGCAGCGAGTCACCTGGGAGGAAGAAGCCGACGAGCAGGCCGGATTCGGCGAAGATGATCGCCGCAAGCAGGACGAGTCCGCCGTTCTCCAGCCACGATTCGATGTTGAAGAGGGCAAGCACGACCGCCGAGGCTAGCGGCGAAAACGAACCGGACCCGGGCAGCGTGCCCGGGTCCGGTCAACTCTTCTTCAATTCGGCGGGCATGCGCCCGACGGGTCAGTGAGCGGCGGGGGCGGCTGCCGCAGCGGGTTCGACGTCGCCGCCGAGGCTGATCTTCTGGCGGGCGCTGTACGCAACGGCGCCGATCAACACGACCAGTGCGGCGGCGGCGATGGAGTACCGCGCACCGTCGTTGTCGCGCAGGCTGATGATGGCCGGCAGGATCAGCAACGAGACCAGGTTCATCACCTTGATCAACGGGTTGAGGGCCGGGCCTGCGGTGTCCTTGAACGGATCACCGACGGTGTCGGCGATGACCGCGGCACGGTACGGGTCGCTGCCCTTGCCGCCGTGGTTGCCGTCTTCGATGTACTTCTTCGCGTTGTCCCACGAGCCACCTGCGTTGGACAGGTAGTTGGCCATCAGCTGGCCGACGAGGATGACCGCCGCCAGGAAGGCGCCGAGTGCGTAGAAGTTGATGCCGAAGCCGACCACGACCGGGGTGAGCACGGCGAGCAGGGCCGGGGTGGCCAGCTCGCGCAGCGATGCCTCTGTGCAGATGTCGATGACGGGTCCGTACTCGGGCTCCTTCTCACCACGCATGATCTTGCC
Organism: Ilumatobacteraceae bacterium; assembly: GCA_025463425.1. GTDB lineage: Bacteria > Actinomycetota > Acidimicrobiia > Acidimicrobiales > Ilumatobacteraceae > WLMZ01. Next base: position 1,809 of record JAOBWQ010000460.1, read on the forward strand.
GTCGGCGAACTGCTTGCGGACCTCTTGCACCACGACGCCGGCGGTGCGGCCGACGGCGCGGATGGCGAGGGCGCTGAACAGGAACGGCACGGCGCCACCGATGAGCAGGCCGATGAAGACCTTCGGATCGGCGACGTTGATCGGGAAGGCCTCGAACGAGTCCTTCGCGCCGGCGGCCACCTTCGCTGCGAACTCCTTGGGAAGCTGGTCGGCGATGGTCTCGATGAAGCTCGCGAACAGCGCGACGGCTGCGATGACAGCCGAACCGATGGCGAAGCCCTTGGTGACGGCCTTGGTGGTGTTGCCCACGGCGTCGAGGCTGACCATGATCCGCTGCGGCTCACCGTGGAACTCGCCGGACATCTCCGCGATGCCGGCCGCGTTGTCGCTGACCGGACCGAACGTGTCCTCGGAGACGATGATGCCCGTCGTCGAGAGCATGCCCATGCCGGTGAGGGCAACGAGGTAGAAGCTGATCTTGAGGTTGCCGCCGCCGAGGGCGAGGGCCACACCGATCGCAATGGCGATCGCGATGACCGCGTACACGGCGCTCTCCATGCCGCTCGCCGTGCCGGCGAGGATGGCCGTCGCCGGACCGGTCTCGGCAGCCTGGGCGATCTCCTTGACGGGGGCGTGGTGGGTGGCCGTGTAGTACTCGGTGAGCCGGCTGATCAGCTGGGCCAGGACGAGGCCGATGGCGACGGCGCCGAAGCACTTCCAGCCGATGCTGCCGGCGTCGTTGCCGACGTAGGTCAGCGCGACGATCAGCGTTCCGACCAGGGTCAGCGAGCCGGCGACCAGGAAGCCCTTGTTGATCGGCTTCAGCGCGTTGGTCTCGCCCTCTTTCGCCTTGACGAAGAAGATGCCGATGATCGAGCCGATGACGCCGATCGCGCGAGCGGCCAGCGGGAACATCAGACCGAGGACCCACTTCGATTTGTCGTCGGGGAAGATGGCTGCGAATGCCGCGACGCCGAGGATGATCGAGGCGACGAGGGTGACCTCGTAGCTCTCGAACAGGTCGGCGGCCATGCCGGCGCAGTCGCCCACGTTGTCGCCCACGTTGTCGGCGATCGTGGCCGGGTTGCGCGGGTCGTCTTCAGGGATGCCCGCTTCGACCTTGCCGACGAGGTCGGCGCCGACGTCGGCGGCCTTGGTGAAGATGCCTCCGCCTACTCGTAGGAACAGGGCAAGCAGCGAGCCACCGAAGCCGAAGCCGATGAGGATCACGGAGCTGGTGTTCTGGAAGATGGCGATGATCGTCGTGGCGCCGAGCAGACCGAGGCCCACCGTGAACATGCCGGCGACGCCGCCGGTGCGGAACGCCACGTCGAGCGCCCTCGGCATGCTGTTCGTCAGCGCAGCCGCAGCGGTGCGCACGTTGCCACGGGTGGCCAGCGTCATGCCGATGTAGCCGGTGAAGCCCGAGGCGAGGCAGCCGAAGACGAACGCAAGCGTGCGGTAGAGGCCGACCTCACCGAAGCTCAGCGCTGAGGCCCCGTTCGGCTTGGTGATCGCCTTCGACGTGATGAACACGATGATCGCGAGCGGGATCAGGATCACCGCGATCGTCTTGAACTGCCGCTTGAGGTACGCCCACGCACCCTCTTGGATCGCCTTCGCGATCGACTGCATCTTCGGTGAGCCGGCATCAGCCGCCATCACGCTCTTGGCGAGGTAGAGACCGACGCCGAGCGCGATGAGCGCCGCGGCGATCGACAACGCGATCACCGCCCACTCCCCACCCCGCAGAGTGAATTCCTGGTAGCCGCCTTCGGCGAGTAATCCTGACACTGGTGACCCGGTCTTGATTCGGGGCGCGCACGCGTGTGCGCACCGTTGATGGAAACGGAGAGAGTGTAGGGAACATTGCCGGGACCTGACGAAACGTCCGAACACTGCAATGAACCGCCATCCAGTCGGGCCTGCCTCCAGCTCGCCTGTTTCTCTGGCGACTGGACGCGGTTCCGACCCACTTCCGGCCTGTGTGAGCGTCCGGTTTCCGGGTCAGGGCGTCGCGCGGATCCTGCGAGCCCGGTCGACGGCATCCAGGAAGTCGGTGACCACCTCCTCGAGGTGATCGAGATCACTCCACCACAGCTCGATGATCTCCCAGCCGAGTCGGCGGAGTCGACGTTTGCGGGTTGCGTCCTTGCGCCTGGCCGAAGGCGTTCCGTGCCACTCCCAGCTCTGGCACTCGAGCGCGACCTGCAGATCGACGCGCGCGAGGTCGAGCTCGGCGAGGACGTTGCCGTGCTCGTCCGCGACCACCCATTCGTCCACCGTCTCGATCCCGTAGCGCAGCAGCAGTTCACCGGCCACTCGCTGGAACCAACTGCGCGGCAACCGGGCGTTCACCCGCTGGTCGAGCATCGAGATCATCTCCGTCGGGCCGCGCGCTCCGTGCCTCCGGTGTCGAGCGAACTCGGCACGCAGTTCGATCGGCTTGGCGCCGTCGCGAAGGGCAGCATCGAGCGCCTGCGATCGCGCTGCATGCCGTACCCGCGCCAGCGAGACGAGCGTCGCCGCAACTGTCAGCGTCGGAATGCCATCGACGACCGTCCGATCGGCAGCCGTCAGATATCTGGCCTGGACGACCGTCACGCCGGGACCGACCCGCTTCCGGCCACCGTGGTCGACGACCACGATGATCCGCTCGACGTCGTCGAACCCATCGAGCCGGTGCAATCGAGCAGCGGTGGCACCCGCCAGCACTGCGTGGGCACCGGGCGCGAGCGTTGCGGCCATCGCCCGCCGGTGCCAGGTCGTCTCGGTCCCTGCGTCGCCAACGACACTTGGCGCGAACCTCACCAGAAAGCCACGTTCGACGAGCCGCCGTTGGACGTCCGCGGGGACGCCGCAGCGACGAACCTGACGGTCGCTTGCGACGCCGTGTTGGGCAGCCATGATCGCCATTGCGGCCCGGATCGATGCACTCATGATGCACTGAGTGCTCTCACTCGGGCGATTGTGGAACTCC
>JAOBWQ010000495.1 GCA_025463425.1 Ilumatobacteraceae bacterium
GACGTTGAGCGAGACTGCGCCGACGCCGGCCGTGGGCACGCCCGTTGTGCCGGTGATCTTGACCCGGAGGATGTTGGCGCCGCCGTACGTCTGCTTCGTGATCGCGACGGCACCTTGGGATTCGCCGGGGCGGGTGTCGAACACTCGTGTCGGCGACAGCGGCGTGAACCCCGCGGACGACGTGACCGAAGGTGTCGGGGGCGGCGCGAGCAGATTCCCGAGGGGATTGCGTGAGGCCAACGCCCGTTCGTTGCCGGCGGCATCGGTTCGAGGCGGGCTCTCGATCGGCCCGACATACGACGTTCCATCGGTCGTCGAACCCACGACCACTGCGTCCCCGGCCCCCGTGGCGTCCATGCCGAAGATCGACACGTTCGAAGACATCGGCCTCGCCGCGATCAGGGATATCGAGGTGCCAGTCGGGCCGGACAGCGCATACGACAACAGCACGGTCGCCGCCGTCGACGGAGGGGGTGATCCGCCGGAGCACGCTTGCTCGTTCAGATGTCCACATCGCGCGAGCACCACGAGTCTCGTCCCGTCCATGAGCACGCGACGACTTGCGACCGCTCCGTCGGGCGTCAGGGTGTCAGGGAGGTGAACGCGGCTGTAGTCGAGGCCTGCAAAGTTTGCCGTTCCCGATTCGACCGCGATGGTGTTCGATGGCAGCAGGGTGTTGACGGCTCCGAGCTCATGGCCATCGGCCGTCGAGAAGCTCCTCACCTCCACGTGTGCGGTCGAGTCGGTCGACTGGACGGATACCCAGATGAACGACGTCGACGTCGCGATGATCGGGTCAGCGTACGAAGTGGAGGCAGGAGTGATCCCGAAGTGTTTGCTCGCATCGAGCTGGGCACCGGTGGCGCTGATGTGCACCAATGAGAGCGCGTCCTGCTGGGTCACGAGTGCGCGCGACTTCTTGCCGACCACCCAGAACGAACCGTCGCTGACGGCGGTGACGCTCGGGATCGCGGCTGGACAGAATGCGCATGACGTGGGCGAATCGATCAACGCCGAGAGATCGAACTGCCATATCAACCCGAGATCGGCGCCTCGTCTCTCGAGCCGAGCCGCGTCGTCTTTGACGATCGCGACAAAACCACCGTTGTTCGCCGGGACGAACGGTGCCGGCCGCGCGGCCTGCGGAGCGTTCCAACAACAGGGTGCAGCCATCGTCTGTGCGACGCCACCCGATGCGTCGTAGGCGTACCACTGACCTCGCGCGGCGACGAACGGCGCGCCGTTGCCGTCGACGATCAGTTCGGGTGCAGCAGGGAGTGACTGCGTCGGCAGCGCCGAGGTGTTGATCTCGACGGTCCACAGCACAGCGCCGTTGACATCGAATCGCTGAAGGAAATATCGGTAGGCGTCCGGCGATGACAGACCGTTGAACGTTCCGCTGTAGAAACCGGCCATGTAGCTTCCGCCGTCCGGTGTGACCGCCACGTCCTGGTAGCGCGAGTAGTTCGCCGGCCCCGGATCTCCGTAGACGTGGTCCCAGGCCGAGTCCGAGTCGGCATCGGCGCGACCCAGATCACCAACCGGTGAGGTGGCGATGCCAGCCACCAACAGACCGGCAAGGAGCAATCGAAATCGTGGCGTCACGCCGCGAGCGTAGTCATGCGGGTGATCTGCTCGATCCCACGCACACTGGCGACCGCATCTACTCGAGCTCGAGGAGGCCGCCGGCGCCGAGGGTGCCGACGGCGCGGTACACGTCGAGCTTGGCGCGGCTGTCCTCGATGTCGAGGTTGCGCATCGTCAGCTGACCGATGCGGTCGAGCGGGCCGATCGTCGCGTCCTCGACCTTCTCCCTGCTCAGCCGCTCGGGCGAGTAGGTGAGGTGCGGGCCGGTGGTGTCGAGAATCGAGTAGTCGTCGCCGCGGCGGAGGCGCAGGGTGACCTCGCCCGTGACCGCCGAGCCGACCCAGCGGGTCAGCGCCTCGCGCAGCATCAGGCTCTGCGGGTCGAACCAGCGGCCCTCGTAGAGCAGACGGCCCAGACGGCGGCCCATCGTGCGGTAGTTCTCCTGGGTGCCCTCGTTGTGGATCGCGGTGACGAGGCGTTCGTAGGCGATGTGCAGCAGGGCGAGGCCGGGCGCCTCGTAGATGCCGCGGCTCTTGGCCTCGATGATCCGGTTCTCGATCTGGTCGCTCATCCCCAGCCCGTGGCGACCGCCGATGGTGTTCGCCTCGAGCACCAGCGCGACGCGGTCGGTGAACTCCACGCCGTTCAATGCGACCGGCCAGCCCTCGGCGAAGCGGATCGTCACGGTCTCGGCCGCGATCTCGACGGACTCGTCGTAGTGGGCCACACCCATGATCGGGTCGACGATGTCCATGCTGGTCGACAGCTCCTCGAGCGACTTGGCCTCGTGGGTGGCGCCCCAGATGTTGGCGTCGGTGCTGTACGCCTTCTCCTTGCTGTCCCGGTACGGGAGCTTGCGCTGGATCAAGAACTCGCTCATCTCGGCGCGGCCGCCGAGTTCGCCGACGAACGCCTCGTCGAGCCACGGCTTGTAGATCCGCAGGTTCGGGTTGACCAGCAGGCCGTAGCGGTAGAAGCGCTCGATGTCGTTGCCCTTGTACGTGCTGCCGTCACCCCAGATGTCGACGCCGTCGGCCTGCATCGCGCGCACGAGCAACGTGCCGGTC
>JAOBWQ010000467.1 GCA_025463425.1 Ilumatobacteraceae bacterium
TCGTCGATCGCACCAAGGATCTGATCAAGAGCGGCGGCGAGTGGATCAGCTCGGTCGAGATCGAGAACGAGCTGATGGCGCATCCGAAGATCAAGGAGGCCGCCGTCATCGGCGTCACCCACCTGAAGTGGAGCGAGCGGCCACTGGCGTGTGTCGTGCTGCAGCCGGGGGAGGAGATGACCAAGGCCGAGGTGATCGAGTTCATCGCGCCGCACCTCGCCAAGTGGCAGATCCCCGACGACGTCGTGTTCATCGACGAGGTCCCCAAGACCAGCGTGGGCAAGTTCAGCAAGAAGACGCTGCGCGACCGGTTTGCCGACTACGTCCTGCCCGGTCAATAATCCCCACCCGATCAATCAACGGGGGGTTTCGATGGACAGGTTCGGTCGGGTGCTGGCGCGCGCCGGTGCGCTAAGCGTGGTGATCGGTGTCTCGCTCGCGGGCTGTGGCCCCGACCAGAGCGACGTGCCGTTGGCGACCGTCCCAGGCCGCGCCGGGCTCGGGCCCGTCGACCAGCCGGTCGCCGTGACCAACGCCCCCGACGTCGCCACGACGGGCGTGGTCGTGCAGGTCTACGCGATCGACAACACATTCCGCGGGCAGGACACCCGGGCCAAGGTCGGTGACACGGTGCAGTTCACCAACCGCGGCAAGAACGACCACGATGTGCTGCCCCAGAGCGGCAACGACTGGGGCGTGCACATCGCGGGCTTCCATCCGGGCGACGTGTATCGCTACGTGTTCACCACACCGGGGGTGTACGCGTACTACTGCTCCATCCACGGCACGAATCACAAAGGCATGATCGGAACGATTACGGTCACGGCCTGACACCGGGGGTCGGTCGACAGGGGGACATGTGAGCAGGTTCGTGCGTTACGTGGTTGCCGGCGCGCTCGCGCTCACGGCAGTGGGGTGCAGCAGTGACAACGGCGCCGGCCCGGTGACGACAACCGCGACGACGAAGGCAACGACGCCCAGCTCGGTGCCGGCGTCGATCGGGTCGAACGGGACGAACACCACGGAGGCTCCGGCGACGGTCCAACCAAGCGATCCGACCGCTCCGTCTGCGCCCGCTTCGGGTGGCGCGGTCATCAACGTTCCTGCGGATCAACCCACGATCCAGAAGGCGGTCGATGCTGCTGCGCCCGGCGACCTGATCCTCATCCAGCCCGGGACCTACAAGGAGGCGGTGAACGTCGAGACCAACGACCTCACGATCCGCGGGATCGACCGCAACACGACCATCCTCGACGGCGGGTTCGCGCTCGACAACGGCATCCGTGTCGTCGGCGCCAACGGAGTCGCGATCGAGAACCTGACTGCGCGCAACTTCACGAAGAACGGCTTCTTCTGGACCGGCGTCACCGGCTACCGAGGCTCCTACCTGACCGCGTTCCGGAACGGCGACTACGGCATCTATGCGTTCCTGTCGTACAAGGGTCAGCTCGACCACAGCTACGGCGGCGGAAGTCCGGACGCGGGCTTCTACATCGGCGGGTGCTATCCGTGCGATGCGGTGGTCGACCACGTGATCTCCGAGCACAACGGCCTCGGCTACTCAGGCACCAACTCTGGCGGCGACCTCTACATCCTGAACTCGACCTTCCGGTTCAACCGGGCAGGCGTGGTGCCCAACAGCGGCAGCTACGAGCTCTGCTACCCGGAGCGCTCGACCACGATCATCGGCAACACCGTCTACTCCAACAACCAGCCGGACACACCCGCCATCGACGTCGCGTTGTTGGCGATGGGCAACGGGATCCTCAGCGCGGGCGGAGTCGGCAACGACATCGAACGCAACCTCGTCTACGACCACGACAAGACCGGCATCGGGCTGGTGCCGTACCTCGAACAGGATCCCAACGACGACCAGCCGTCGAGCGACAGTTGGAATCGCCCGTGTGCGGACACCGTCAACGACCCACTCCCGGACCCGGCCTCGGTTCCTGCTTCGGTCCTCTGGGACTCGCACCAGAACGTCGTCAAGGACAACACGCTCGCGGACAACCGGATCGCCGACATCGCTGTCGACTCGGCCGGCACGGATCTGGCGACGTTGGGCAACTCCTTCTGCGGCAACTCCTTCACGACATCCGCTCCGCTGCAGCTGGAAGCGCTGGCTCCATGTGATGGAGCCAAGCCGTCCGCCACGGACTGGACCGCAGGGGTGCTGAACGTCGTCGGCTGGTTGGGCGAGACGCATCCGCCGTCGCAGGACTACACGACCTCGTCGCCCGAACCGCCGGCGCAGGACAACATGCCCGACGCAGCAACGGCGCCGGCGCATCCTGCCACCGATGTCCCGGCGGCCGTGGACACCGATTCGATCACGGTCCCGGCCAAACCCGGGTCGTGATCGGTCGAGCCGCCGCGCGCTGGTCGGTGCCGGCACTGCTGGCGGTCGCGTCGGCGGTCACCGGTTGCGGCAGCGAGACAGCTGCGCCGCCCGCGCACGACACGAGCCGAACATCGATGCCGGGCATCTCGATGTCGGACATGTCGATGCCGGACATGTCGACGAGTGGCGCGCCCGATGCACCGGTCACGGGTGCACAGGGACGCGTACCGCAGTTCCTCGTCGAGTGCCCCTTCAGCCATGCGCTCGCCGACGATCCGATCGTGTTTCCCGACCGACCCGGCGCGTCGCACATGCACGTCTTCTTCGGCAACGACAGCACGGACGCGGCGTCCACGCTCCGGTCGCTCGAGGCCGGATCGTCGGATTGCGATCAACGACTCGATCGTGCCTCGTACTGGGCGCCGGCGCTGTACGACGGCGAGACGATGCTGACGCCGTCGAAGAGCGTCGCTTACTACCGGCCGGGCCAGGGGATCGACCCCACGACGGTGCAGCCGTATCCACCGGGACTGAAGATGATCGCCGGCGACGCCGGCGCCGAGGGCGTGCAATCCACGGCTGTGGTGGCCTGGACGTGTGGCACAGGGATCGCGCGCGACTCGTTGCCGCCGACATGCCCGACCCATCGTCCGCTGCGGATGCTGGTGACGTTCCCGGATTGCTGGGACGGCACCAACCTCGACAGTGTCGATCACCACAGCCACGTCGCCTACAGCAGCGGCGGGACGTGCCCGTCCAGCCATCCGGTGCCGGTGCCGCAGCTGCAGTTCTCCGTGGTCTACGCGTTCAGCGGAGACCCCAGTGGCCTTCGACTCGCCAGTGGACCGATCACGACAGGTCATGCCGACTTCTTCAACGCCTGGGAACCCGCCAAGCTGCGCAGCGAGATCGACGCGTGCATTCATCGAGCGGTGATCTGCGGGGTGACCAGCGGCCGCAAGTGACGCCGAGCCGGGGGTGTTCCGCCGCCGCTGTGCTCGGCGTGCAGCCGGACGCCGTCACCACCTCGGCCGTCGGCCGGAAACCTGCTGCGAAACGGGGCTGTCCTGCGGGTCGTCACGGCTTCGGGGCCGCTCGCACGCTCGATGCGTGTCCCGGGAGCAGCTTGCAGCGATGACGCCGCACTGTCCGGCATCGTTGCTGCAAGGTCATCTCGATCACCCCCATGGGCGCGGTGTAAGCGATCCCGAGCGTGCACCTGGCCCCCGCAGCAGGCCGGCCCGGCGGACGAGGTCAGGTGCGGCGGCCGACCATGGCGAGGAGGCGGGTTTGCGGGTCGGCGTCGGAGGGGACATCGAGTCGCTCACCGAACATCTGCGTGCCGGCGATCACGTCGGCCATCGGCGTGTACAGGGCGAGCACCGCCTGCACGAGATCCGGGTCGAGGTGGTCGTCGACACCTCCGGCACGGGCGAGGTCCCAGGTGTGTATGGTGGTGTCGCCGACGTTGTAGCCGAGCATCTCGTCAACGGTGACGTCGCCCCTCCATGTGGTCACGATCCGGTGCAGCACGTCGTCGTCACCGACAGCGGCCACGATCGCGGCGACCGCCGCGCGCCATGCCGCAACCGGGTCGGCGCCGGCGTGGCGGCCGGGATCCTTCATCGGGTTCATCGGCGAGCGCTCGCCGACGATGGTGGCGATGATCGAGTGCTGGATCGCGATCACGTGTCCGGCGACGTCGCGAGCGGTCCAGTCCGTGCAGGGTGACGGAGCATCCCAGCGGGACGGATCGACGGCGTCGACCGTCGCTCCGAAGCCGGCGATCGCACGCAGGTAACGGTCGCGGTTGGCGCTCATCCGGCGCAGCGTAGAACGCACGCGCAGCCTCGAGTGCACCTGAACCCCCGAGGTGGCCTCGGCTATGGTGAGGCTTTCACTTCAGGGGAGAACGGAACAGATGAAGATGCGCAAGTACGCAGCGCTCGCAGTCGCAGGAGTCGTCCTCTTGGGCGCCTGTGGCAGCGACAAGAAGACCGAGACCGCAGCCACCACCGCGCCGACCACCGCAGCGACGACGGCGGCGTCCACCGCAGCCTCGACCGCCGACACGACGGCAGCAACGACAGCGGCCACGACCGCCGGGTCCACCGAAAGCGGCGGAACGGTCGACTGCAAGCCGGTCAAGGCCGGGGTGCTCTCGGTCGTCACCAGCCTCCCCGGACCGAACTTCTGGGGCACCACCAATGCCGAAGTCGATCCCGATGCGATCAAGAGCGGCATCGAGTACGACCTCGCCAACGACATCGCCGCGAAATGCGGCCTGAAGATGGAGTTCCGCAACGAAGGCTTCGATGCGATCGTCGCCGGGCAGATCTCGGCCGACAGCTACGACATCACGCTCTCGCAGGTCACGATCACAGCTGACCGCGCCAAGGTCGTCGACTTCTCGACGGGCTACTTCAAGAGCGACCAGGGTCTGCTCGTCAAGGCCGGCACCAAGGTGGCCAGC
>JAOBWQ010000468.1 GCA_025463425.1 Ilumatobacteraceae bacterium
GCCGACCGGTTCTTCCCCGGCGCGAAGGCGATGGCGGGCGAGCGGATCCGCACCGACTGGACCAACGACCCGTACAGCCTCGGCTGCTACGCCACCTTCGGTCCAGGGCAGCTCCTCGACGCATGGCCGTTCCTGCACCGCGCCTACGGCCGGATGGTGCTCGCCGGGGAGCACACCGACGGGTTCTGCGGCTTCATGGAGGGCGCTCTGCGGAGTGGAAGGCGGGCCGCGCGGGATATATCGTGACACGATATGAATTCGGATGGAGCGGCTGCGATCCAACTGCCTGGCAATCGACGGCCAGGTGCCCGGTGGGAAGGTGGGAGGGGATCGACCGCCTGGTGGCCGCTGACCGTCCTCGTCGGTGTGATGTCGGGTGCAGTCAGTGCCGGCTACGTCGAGCTCCTTCGCAACGTCACGCGAGTTCTCGGACCGCAGCACTGGGGCCGATGGAGTCACCTCGCGGTGCTCGGCTGTGTCGGCGTGGCGGTGGCCCTGTTGGTCCGGTTCCTCGGAAGTCCGGGTGACGTCGAACTGCTCGTCGACAACATCCACGTCGGTGACCGCCCGGCCGACGTCCGGGCACTTCGCTCGCTGATCCCCGTGTCGTTGCTGGGGATCGCCGCGGGGAGCGCGATCGGCCCGGAGGCGCCCCTGGTGCAGACGACGGGCACGATCGGGAGTTGGGTCGGGCACCGGTTGCAGCTGCCCTCCGCGGATCGACGGATCCTCGGCATCACCGGCATGGCAGCCGGGTTCACGGTGCTCTTCGGTGCACCGCTGGGCGGCGCGCTGTTCGCGCTCGAGATCCTCCACCGGCGCGGCCTGGAGTACTACGAGGCGATGCTGCCCGCTGCGCTCGGCGCGCTCTCCGGCTGGATCACGTACACAGCGTTGCTGCGCGCGGGCTTCCACCCCGTGTTCGAGTTCCCCGGCCTCGGCTCGATCACGTTCCTCGATCTCGCCCTCGGCGTCGCTGCCGGCGTTGCCGGGGCGGCGATCGCGACGCTGTTCAGCTGGGTCATCCGCGCAACGCGCTGGGCGTTCTCGCACGTCGATCCGCGGATCCGGCCCGTTCTCGGCGGCCTGGTGCTGGGCGGGCTCGCGATCGCGTCGCCGTACAGCCTGACCTTCGGCGAGGCCCAGATCGATCACATCGCCACGACCCGCCTCGCCGTCTCGGTGCTGCTGCTGGCCGGCGCGTGCAAGCTGGTGGCTGCAGCCACGATCGTGAGCAGCGGCTGGCGGGGTGGGTTCATCATCCCGCTGTTCTTCATGGGGGCGACGGTCGCGGTCGCGGTCAGCCACGGAATCGGCGGCCACGAGGTCGTGATGCTGACATCGATGATGGTTGCCACCAACGTCGGCGTGACCAAGACGCCGATCGGGTCGACGGCCGTCGTGGCCGAGATGGCCGGGATGCGCATCCTGCCGCCGGTGCTGATCGCTGCCGTGGTGTCGCTGTTCCTCACCGACGGTGTGTCGATCATCCACACCCAACGGTCGCGGGCGACGATGTGACCGGCCGACGTGCGGCGCGCACCGTCGAAGCCGCGGAACCCGTCTCCGACGACGACTACCGCCGCCTGCTGACCTTCCGCGACGGTGTTCGCAAGTTCCTCCACTGGAGCGAGTCCCAGGCTGCGGCCGCCGGTCTCACCGCCGCACAGCATCAGCTCCTGCTGGCAGTGCGGGGCCACGCCGGGGAACGGCCGCCGACGATCGGCGATGTTGCCGATCGCCTCCTGCTGAAGCACCACAGCGCCGTCGAGCTGGTGTCACGGGCCTGTGCGGCCGCTCTGCTGGACCGTCAACCCGATCCGGACGACCGACGCGTGGTGCGGCTGACGTTGACGGCAGACGGCGCGCAGCGGCTGGCGAGGTTGTCGTTGCTGCACATGGAAGAGCTGCGTCGGTTGGGGTCCCGTCTGCAGCCGCTGTGGTCTGGCTTGGACTGACCCCGCGGGTGTCGGGATCAGGCCAGGTGGTCGAGGGCTTGGGCGAGGTCGGCGACGAGGTCGGACGCTGATTCGATCCCGACCGACAGGCGAACCAGCGCAGCCGGCACCTGCAGCGGCGACCCGGCAACGGATGCGTGCGTCATCAGCCCGGGATGCTCGATCAGGCTCTCGACTGCGCCGAGCGATTCGGCGAGGGTGAACAGCTCGGTGTGGCGGACGACTTCGAGCGCGTTGGCCTCGCCGCTGCGGGCGACGGTGTCGCGCAGGGTGAAGCTGACCATCCCGCCGAAGTCGCGCATCTGCTTGGCGGCTGCGGCGTGGCCGGGGTGATCGGGCAGGTGTGGGTACAGGACGCGCTCGACCGCCGAGTGACCGAGGAGCAGTTCGACGACCGCCCGCGCGTTGGCGCAATGTCGCTCCATCCGGATCGCCAGCGTCTTCACGCCGCGCAGGACGAGGTAGCAGTCGAACGGGGCCGGGATCGCTCCTGCGGCGTTCTGGGTGAAGCGGATCCGGTCGGCGAGGGTGTCGTCGTTCAACGCGACGAAGCCACCGACGACATCGCTGTGGCCGCCGAGGTACTTCGTGGCCGAGTGGACGACGATGTCGGCGCCGAGCGCCAACGGCTGCTGCAGGTACGGCGTCGCGAACGTGTTGTCGACCACCACGATCGCCCCACGTTCGTGGGCGAGTGCGGCGATGGCCTCGATGTCCACACAGGTCAGCAGCGGGTTGGTCGGTGTCTCCAGCCAGACCATCTTCGTGTCCGTCGGCCAGCTCGCAGCGAGGCCATCGATGTCGGTGAGGTCCATCGCGCTCCACGGGAACCCGAGCGGCTCCCACACCTTCGAGATCAACCGGAACGTGCCCCCATAGGCGTCGTTGCCGAGCAGGATCCGG
>JAOBWQ010000497.1 GCA_025463425.1 Ilumatobacteraceae bacterium
CACCCTCACGGGTGCGACCGCAGCGGGCTACGTCACCGCGGAGCCGTGCAGTGCCGCGGCAGGCGATCGCACGTCGTCGAACGGCAACGCCACGCCCGGCCTCACCACAGCCAACCTCTCGGTGGTCCCGGTCGACGCCAATGGCAAGTTCTGCCTGTACCAGTCCCAGGCGATGGAGACGGTCGTCGACGTGCAGGGCTTCTTCGCGCCGGCCGCCTCCGCGGCAGGGGGTGGCAACCTGCTGACCACCGTCGCTCCACAGCGGATCATCGACACGCGCACGCAGACGTTCTGCGCGCCGAGCGGCACCTGCGGCAAGAAGGGGCCGGTGGCAGCGAACACCGAGGTGATGCTCGGGACGAGCGCGATCCCATCCACCGCGGTGGCGATGCTGGCCAACCTCACGATCACCGCGCCGACCGCTGACGGCTACGTCACCGCTGACGCCTGCAACACACTCGTGGCCGGGCCGCAGACCCGGTCGAACGCGAACTTCGTCGCCGGTGCGACAGTGGCCAATCTCGCCGTCGTGCCTGCCACGGCGATGACGTCGGGAACGACCCCCGGCGCACAGATCTGCACGTACACGAGCGCGACGACGCAGAAGGCAGTCGACGTGCAGGGCTACTTCGCGCCGGCTTCGGCCGGCGGCTGGGGCTTCTCGGCCGTGCCGTCGCAGCGTCTCCTCGACACGCGCAGCTGTTCCGCCGACCCGAGCGTCGCGTGCCCACTCAGCCCGGCCGGCTCGATCGTGCGCATCCAGGGACCGGCGGGTGCCTCGGCGGTGTTGGTCAACCTGACCCTCACCGGAGCGAAGCAGGCCGGCTACGCGACGGCCGATCAGTGCTCGGCGCTGACGGAGGGTCCGCAGACCAAGTCGAACAGCAACATGTCTCCGTCGGCGATCGCCGCAAACGTCGCGGTCGTGCCGCTCGATCCTGATGGCTCGTTCTGCGTGTACCTGTCGGCCGCAAGCCACCTCGTGGTGGATCTCCAAGGGACCTTCTCGTCAGCGGCTCCGCTGCGGTTCGTGCCGATCACCCCGGTGCGGCGCCACGACTCGCGGGCGTTCAACACCCCTTAGACGGCAGCGACGTCTGGACGCGAGGCGCGACGCATCACGGTGATCGCCAGCCACACCAGGGACACCAGCGGTGAGGAGGATGCCGAGGAGGATCCGCTGCGGCGCGTTGGTGCTCACGACAGGCGAAGGCGAGAGAAGAACTCGGCGGTGGCCGGATCAGCGCCGGGTCCGAACGCGGACACGAGCGTGGCCTTCACATCGGTGTCCGGGTAGCGCAGGCCGAGCACGATGGCCTCGTCGCCGGGGTCGCTGTCGCCTTCGAAGCGGAAGGTGTGATCGACGATGACGTTGTCGAGCGCGTACGACATGTTCGTGCGCGCGCACTGCACGCTGGTGCCCTCGAGCTCGACGTCATCGGTGTACCCGGCCCCACGCAGGTACGCGACAGCATCGGTGACCGTGGTGGGCGCCGGATCGGCGGGCGTGGGGGAGTCGATCGGCATCGTCAGATCCTCTCGATGATCGTTGCCGTGCCCATGCCGCCACCGGTGCACATCGTGACCAGGCCCGTGCTGAGATCGCGGCGCTCGAGCTCGTCGAGCAACGTGCCGATCAGCATGCCGCCGGTGGCGCCGATGGGATGGCCGAGCGCCATCGCGCCGCCGTTGACGTTGACCTTTGCCCAGTCCACCCCGGTGTCCTTCAGGAACTTCAGCACCACTGCGGCGAATGCTTCGTTGACCTCGAACAGATCGATGTCGGCGAACGTCATGCCGGCCTTCTCCACGCAACGCTTGGCGGCCGGCCCGGGCGCGGTGAGCATGATCACCGGATCGGTGCCCGCAACGGCCGTCATCGTGATCTTGGCCCGAGGGGTGAGCCCGTGCGCCCTGGCGTAGTCGGGCGAGGCCACCAGCACGGCCGAGGCACCGTCCACGACCCCCGAGGAGTTGCCGGCGTGGTGAACGTGGCGGATCTCGTCGAACGCCGGGTAGGCGAGGAGCGCGGTCTGGTCGACGGTGATCCCCGCGTGCTGCTCGCCGGCGTTGCGGTTCACGGCGGCCCCCATCGGAGCGAAGCTGGGCTGCAGCTTGGCCAGGTCGTCGACGGAGGTGCCGGGCCGCGGGAACTCGTCGTGATCGAGCGCCAAGGTGCCGTCGTCGTGGTGGATCGGAACGAGCGATCGTTCGAAGCGACCCTCGGTGATCGCGACCTGCGCTCGGTCCTGGCTGTCGACGGCCAACGCGTCGCACTCCTCACGCGAGAAGCCTTCGACGGTGGCGATCAGATCGGCGGAGATGCCCTGCGCGACCATGTTGTACTGGTCGCGCAGATGGTGGTTGTTCGCGGTGAAGCCGTCGACGTGCATCGGTGAGGGGCGAGACATCGACTCGACGCCACCGCCGACGACGAGGTCCTGGAAGCCGGACAGCACGCCCATCGCCGCGAAGTTGACGGCCTGCTGGCCGGAGCCGCAGAACCGGTTCAGGGTGACGCCCGGAGCATCGAGCGACCAGCCGGCGTCCAGCGCGGCCATCCGGGCGATGTCCATCGCGTGGTCGCCACTGCCGGCGCCGCACCCCATCACGACGTCGTCGACCTCGGCGGTGTCGAACCCGTTGCGGACCTGCAGCGCGTCGAGCACCTGGGCGAGGGTCCGCTGCGGGTGCACGTTGTGCAGCGAGCCCGTCTCCTTGCCCTTCCCACGGGGCGAACGAACGGCATCGATGATCCAGGCTTCACGAGTCATGCGGTCATCATGCTCCCGCGGCGAGGAGGTCGGCGTATTCGGGGTGCTGGTCGATGTACTGGGCCACGTACCAGCACTGCGGGACGACCGTGCGTGCGTCCGCGCGGGCATCGTCCAGCGCACGGCGGACGACCTTCGCGGCGAGTCCCCGCCCGCGCATCGCCGGCAACGTGACGGTGTGGGTGAACACGACCGAGTCGCCGACGACCTCGTACTCGGCGTAGGCGCCGACCACGCCATCGACGGTCAGCTCGTAGCGCGACCGGGTGCGATCGTGATGGATGTGCTCGTCGGGACGGTCGTTCATCTCAGCGGCCGAGATCGAGCCGGAGCACCGGCTCGCCCATTCGCTCCAGCCCTGTCGGCTGGAACCCGAGGCGCGAGTACAGGTGGAGGCCGACCTCGTTCTCCGGGTCCACCGTGAGCACGAGGCTGGTGAGGGACGGGTACATGATCTGAACGTATTCGATGATCATCGCGAACGACGCGCGTCCGAGGCCCCTGCGCTGCCAGCCGTGGTCGATCACGAAGTGCATCAGCTCGCACTCGGTCGGCTCGGGTGTGTGCGCCAACGTGACCAGGCCGATGATCGAGCGCTCGTGGGTGATCACGAAGGGCTCCCAGATCAGCCCGCCCGGTCGCACGTACGCCTTGGCCAGCACGACGAGCGCGATCGGTTGGTGGTCTGCCACGAAGCGGAGCTGCGCATCGTCGACGCGAACGCCCATCGCCATGCGCCAGTTGGAGCTGTCGATCGGCACGAGACCCAGCTGCGGGTCGTTCGCCGAGTGCGCCCCCGAATCGTCCACCGCGCCACCGTACCGGCAACGGCGAGGGGGTCACATCGCCGCCGCCCCGGCCTCGTCTGAGCGTCAAGAACTTGGTCGACGTTCGACCTGTCTCCTCACACAGAACATGGGCGGCCCTGGTCGGTCAGTTGCGCAGGACGAGGCAGAACGGATGCCCGGCCGGATCGATGAACACCGTGAACCCCTCGTCCTCACCAGGCTGCACGGCGGCCTTGGTGGCCCCGAGGGCGAGCACCTCGCGCTCGCCGCGCTCGAGGTCGTCGATGTCGAAGTCGATGTGGGCCTGCTGCGGGTGCTCGGCGCTCGGCCACACGGGCGGCACGTGGTCGGGCGCGAGCTGGAAGGCGATGGTGGCGCCACCGTCGCTCTTCAGGCGCACCCATTCGGCGTCCTCGCGCTCGATCGGCCACCCGGTGATGGCGCCGTAGAACAACGCGAGCGCGTGCGGGTCGGGGCAGTCGAAGGCGACGAGGGAGAACTTCGCGATGGCCATGTGGGCACCGTACCCATCACGCCTCGGCGCGGAACACGGCAATGCGCATGTCGGCCGTGACCCGCACCGCCTGTTCCGCGACCAGGGTGCGCTGCACCTCACCGGCCGACCACCAGAAGGGCGTCATCTCCAGCAGGGCGGTGCGCAACTCCGGTTCGGCGAGGTCGAGCTCGAACTGCACGGCCCGCGTCGACACCGGGTTCGGCCATCCCTCGTCGTCGTCCAGCTCCGCCGAGTCGCGGTGCCGGCGAGGGTCGGTGTAGATGATCGCCTTCAGCTCGGCGAGGTGATCCGGCCCTGGTCGCACCACGATCGCCGCGCCGTCCGGGCGCAGCACACGGAACATCTCCGCGTGCGGACGCGGCGAGAAGACGGAGACTGCGACATCGAAGCTCCGGTCGTCGAACGGCAACGAGTACGAGGACGCAACGGCGTGATGTTGGAACCGGTGTCGTCGCGCCGCTGCTCGAACCGCCGGCTTGGAGACGTCGATGCCCCAACCGTCGGCCCCGGCGAGGTCGCACAGCCGAGCCAGGTACGAACCCTCGCCACACCCGCAGTCGACGACAGCACGAGGACCTGCGTCATCGAACAGGGGGGCGGCGGTCTCGGCGACAGCGTCGATGATCGGGTCGTACAAGCCGGCATCGAACACGGCTCGTCGGGAGCGCACCATCGCTTCGTCGTCGCCCGACGAGCGACCCTTGAGGCGGCCGCCGGGGAGCAGGTTGACGTAGCCCTCGCGTGCACGGTCGAAGTGATGGCCGTTCGCGCAGGCGAACTCGCTCGGCGCTTCCGCCAACGCTCCGCGGCAGACCGGGCACCGGTAGCCGACGGTCGCGAGCCCTGACATCGCGGCGACAGTACCGCCGGCGGTCAGCCGAGTGCGGTTCGATACGTTTCGAGCTGAGCGACGAGCTCGTGGGGATGGGCGAGCATCGGCAGGTGGCCGGATGCCAGCTCGTCGGGCCGGATGCCGAGACGGTCCTCGGCCACGCCGCGGAGGAACTCGGCCGGGAAGAAGCGATCGTTGCGGCACAGGAGGAACCGCGACGGAACGTCGGGCCATGCCTCGAGCGGGTACGGCCGCTCGAACGGCGCGCTGGACTGCTGCCCCTCACCTCGGGCGAGAGCCTCGGCGACGATCTGCGCGGGCACGTCGTGGAAGAACTCCCAGATCGGGTCGAACGGCGCGTCGGGGTCACGCCCGGCACGTCGGAGGTTCTCGACATGCGCGGCGTGGTGGCCGGTGTTCGTCCACCAGTCACCGGGTCGCTCGCCGATCCTCGGCACCATCGCCGCGACGAACACGAGCAGCGCTGCACCGAGGGGCTCGCAGACCAACGGAGCGGTGAACCCGCCGAGCGAGTGGCCGACCACGACCACCTCGCCCGGCTCGTCTCCGGTGACCTGATCGCGAACGGTGCGCAGCACGGCATCGCGGTACTCGGCGAAGCCCGCGTCATCGTCGCCGCACGGCAGGTCCGTCGCGATCGCGCGGTGGCCGAGCTGTCGCAGCAGGGCGACCACGAGGTGCCAGTTCCACGCGTCCGAACCCGCGCCTGGTATCAGCACATATGTCGCCACCGCAGAACCTCCTCGATCATCACCCGCCGAAGACGAGACGATCCGGATCGCCGGA
>JAOBWQ010000510.1 GCA_025463425.1 Ilumatobacteraceae bacterium
TTGCTCAAGTCGGGGCGAGTTCAGCCGATGACACAGGCGTAGCGATGTGGGGAAGCAGCGCTCAGGACGAAGAGGAAACTGTTCGTCCTCCCAACGGTCCACCCTGCGCGAGCAGGCGCATGGTCACGGGCCTACACCACACGCGTGGCATGGCCGCCGGACCGATGTCCGACGACCCCCTCGAGGAGAGCCATGTTTGCCGCTGCACCGACCCCTTCCCCAACGTCTGCGCACCGGCCCAGACACCACCATCTGACGACGGGAGTCGTCGTCTCCCTGATCGCTGTCGCCGGCGCTCTGGCGGTGTCGGCGCAGACTGCGCAGGCCGGAATCGTGCCAACCGTCTCGCTCGCCACGGCAGCGAACTACTCGGTGCTGGGCGCGACGACCGTCTCGAACACGAACCCGAGCGTGCTCGACCAGAGCGTCGGGCTGTCCCCCGGAACGTCGATCGTCGGGTTCCCGCCCGGCATCGTCTTGGCTCCAGGAATCATCGACGCCGCGAGCCCGACGGCCCTCCAAGCACAGAACGATCTCACCGCCGCCTACATCGATGCCGCAGGCCGCAGCGTCGAGTTCACCCAGACCAACCCTGACCTCGTCGGCCAGACCCTGATCCCCGGGGTCTATGCGGCCACCGCCAAGGCACCACTCGGACTGTCCGGCCAACTCGTCCTCGACGGACAGAACGACCCGAACGCCGTCTTCATCTTCCAGACCGACTCGACGCTGATCACCAGCACGGGCAGCACCATCGAGCTGATCAACGGCGCATCCGAGTGCAACGTGTTCTGGCAGGTCGGCAGCTCAGCCACGCTCGCCAGCGGATCGGTGTTCGTCGGCAACATCCTCGCCCTCACGTCGATCACCGTCGACAGCGCTGTCGTCGTCCACGGACGCGCACTCGCCCAGACAGGCGCAGTCACCCTCGACAACGACACCTTCACCCAACCCAGTTGCACACCCTCGACAGCCACCACTCCCCCGTCGACGACCCCGGCGACGACCACACCCACGACCACCACCGCAGCGCCCACGACGACCACCGCTGCGCCCACGACGACGCTGAGCACACTTCCGTCCTCCCCCGCAATCCCCGTCACCGAGAGCACCCTGGCCAGCGACGTCTTCGACACCCAGACCTCCACAACGCCGTTCAACGTCACCGACATCACCCTCCCCAGAACGGGAACCGCTCCGATCGGCACCTCCCTCATCGCGGTCGGTTGCCTCGTTCTCGGGGCGGCAGCGCTGCTGATGGTCCGCCGGCGTCGACCACTCTGACCCACGCTCCGGAGCGCGTCGCTCGAGCCCGCGATCCGACGCGAGCAGGAGCGTCTCTCAGGCCGGCTGGCTCGTCCGCTCAGCGGCGAGCACGAGGTGATCGCCAAGGGCTGGATCGCCGTAGAGGGGTCCTTGGCCGACGAGGCATCCGACCTCGCGCAGGGCCGAATCCTGCGCCGGGGTGTTGACCCCCTCAGCAGCGACGGGGACACCCATCTCCTCACCTGCGATGAGGATGGACTGGACGAAGTCACTGATCTGCACGTCGTGATCGATGCCGTTGATCAGTGACGCATCGATCTTCAGTGCGTGGATCGGGATGTCCCCGCCTTCACGGGTGCTGACCCCGATTCCGCCGACGCCGAACCCGCGGACGCTGATGAACGCGCCGGCAGCAATGATCGCGTCGAGTCCGGCGCGAGCGTCTGCAGTGATGCCCGCGATCTCGCTCTGCGCGAGCTCGAGCCAGACCTGGATCCCCGTGAGCGCAAGTTGGGAGATGGCGCTGCTGAGCGTGGCGATCAGCTCGGTGTGCGCCAGTTGTCCGCCACGTAGCTCGATCGCGAGAGCGACGCGGTGACCGTCGCGGTGCCAGCGTTCTGCTTGGATCGCCGCGGTCGCGCACACGAACTCGGTCAGTTCGTCCAGCGCGCCAGCTCGTTCGAATGCGTCAGCGAACGCTGCCGACTCCCAGAGCTCGCCGTTGGGGCGCAGCCAACGTGTCTGCGTCCGGACGGCCACCACGTGACGGTCGGCGAGCATGACGATCGGTTCGTAGTAGACGACGAACTCGTGTCGCTCCACTGCGTGTCGCACCTCGTCTGCGCCGACGTTGCCCAGACCGCCGACGTCAGCGGTCGCCCGCCTCGGGACGAGTCGGTTGACGGTCACGATGGCTGTGACGTCACCGTTGTCGTCGCGCAGTGCGCTGACCGACGCGGTCACGGTGATCTCTGCGCCTTCACGCGTGGTCTGAAGGATCGGATGGTTCCAGCGCCCGGTCTCGTCGAACTCGGTCGGGTCGATCGGAGTGTCCCGCTGCTCTGAGCTGAAGACGACGTCGCGGATGTGACGGCCCAGGACCTCCGCCTCGTTCCACCCGTAGATGCGTTGCGCGGGCTCGTTCCAGCTCAAGATGCGCAACTCGGCGTCGGTGACGATCACTGCGTCGTGTTCGACGATGACATCCGCGATCGCCGAACCACTGGCAGCATCGGACCACCCTCGCGCGCGTTCGCTCACGTCAGTATCCGCGATGCGCGGGATCGCCGTGCTGGACGTCGTGAAGCGGTACCCGACTCCCCGCACCGTCACGATGACGCTGGGGTTGGCGGGGTCGTCCTCGACCTTGGAGCGCAGCCGATAGATGTGTTCGGTGACCGTCGACGATGCCTGCCAGGCGGGGGCCGAGTGCCACACCTCGCGCAGCAGTTCGACTCGGCTGACCACTCGGTCGGCGTTCGTCGCGAGATGGACGAGGACGTCGAACTCCTTCACGGTGAGCGAGACCTCGTTCCCGTGCCGGCGGACCGAGCGGGCCGCGAGGTCGATGACCAAGGCGCCGACGGCCAGCACGCTCGGACGACCGTCCGACGTCAAGCCGAGCGTGGACGCCTCGGCGAGGACCATCGCGCGGCCGACCTCCAGAGCTGCCAGGTTCGTCGGGGCGGTGACGGCCGGAGTGCTGTTCGAGTCGGCGGAACGCCCGTGGAGGAGCTCGCTGAGCTCGACGGTTCGGCGCCGCAGGTCGGCGAGCGCTGCCGCTTGTTCGGCGAGCACGCAGAGGTGGCTGATCTGCTCGTCGGTGAAGGAACGGGCGACGACGTCGAGCACGCACAGCGTTCCGATCGGGAGTGCCTCACGGCTCAGGATCGGAACCCCCGCATACGATCGGACGTGCGGTGATCCGGTCACGATCGGATTGGTTTCGAAGCGTTCGTCGAGAGTGCTGTCGGTGACGATGAACGGCGACAGCGGGTGCCGCACGGTGTGCGCGCAGAACGACGTCGAGCGCTGTGTCTCGGTCTGATCGACGCCGAAGCGAGCCTTGAACCACTGACGGTCAGAGTCGACGAACGAGACCAACGCCATCGGAACGCCCAGCAGTTGCGCGGCGAGATGCACGAGCGAATCGAACGCCGGGTCGGCGGACGTGTCCATGATCCGAGAGGCACGCAACGCTGCGATCCGCGCGGACTCGTTGTCGGGGGCGACGGGGACCGACCCCGTGTCGGTCGCGTTCTCGTCGTCGGCGGGGCGGTGGTAGCGGGCGATGAAATCCGCGTACGGCAACGCCCGGTCGAACAGCCAACCCTGGGCGAGTCGGCAGTGGAGGGCGAGCAGCTGGGTGCGTTGAGACTCGGTTTCGACTCCCTCGGCGATCACTTCGAGGCCGAGCTCGCGACCGAGGTTGACCACGGACCGCACGATGGCTGTGTCGCTGGCATCGATCCCGAGTCCCCACACGAACGTCGTGTCGATCTTCAACGCCTCGACGGGTAGCCGAGTGAGATAGCGGAACGTCGCGAACCCGGTTCCGAAGTCGTCGATGACGAGATGGATGCCGAGATCATGCAGCTGGTGCAGGGGGAGCATGGCGCGATCATCGAGGAGGACGCTCTCGGTGACTTCGATCCACAGGCGGGTCGGATCGAGACCTGTGTCGGCAAGGATCACCGACACGCGTTCGACGACGTGCGGGTCGCGTAGCTGGACGACCGACAGGTTGACCGACACGTCGACGAAGACGCCTTCGAGATCCATCGCGACGACATCGACGCATGAGGTTTGCAGCACCCATTCGCCGAGCTCGTCGATCAAGCCGAAGTTCTCGGCGATGGGAATGAACACCGACGGCGGCACGTTGCCGCGTTCGGGGTGGGTCCAGCGGGCCAACGCCTCGACCTTGCGGACCTCGCCGGTCGCGAGCTCGACGATCGGCTGGTAGGCGACGAAGATCTCACCGGTTGCGAGGGCCCTTCTCAGGTCGCTGGCGAACGATGCCTTGTCCGCCCAACTGCCCGGGTCGCCTGCTTCGTAGAAGCACGTGCGGTGCCCACCTTGCATCTGGGCGTCCTCGAGGGCTCGTTCTGCCTGTTCGAACAAGCGGATCGCATTCCCGGCATTCGCCCCCCACGCGGCGCCGAGGCTGACCGAGATCGACGTCAGCGAACCGTCCGCGAGGAACGGTTCAGCAGTGAGCGCATCGACACGTTCCGCGAACTCGTACGCGCTGCGACCGTCGGTCACGGTGGCGCACACCGCGAAGCGATCGGCGCTCAACTTCACTGCGAACTCGTCCGCGACGACCTCGCGTCGAAGGCGTTCGTCGAGTGCGCTCAACACCTCGTCACCTGCCGAATATCCCGCCCGCGCATTGAGACGACTGAAGTGGTCCACATCGAGGAGGACGACGACCGAGATTGCAGAGGTGTCCGCATGGTCGAGCCATGTCAAGAGCTCGGAAAGACCCGAGAGGTCGGTGTGGAGTGGAACACGCTCCTCGAGTTGCCCGTCACGACGGCCGACGCGGCCGTCCATCGTGGTCACCGACTCGCGGAGGACGATCTGGATCGCCGGATGCCCGGACCACACGACCCGCTCGACCGAACCCCGTACTTGCAGCGGTTCGCCCGACGGTTGACGAACGAGCAGTTCGATGTCGAACGTCGCTTCCGGGTCGTCTGCGACGCGCTCGCTGATCATGTCGAGCGCAGGCTGCGCGTCGGAACGGATCAATGCCGAGATCGGCATCCCGACCAGGGTGTCGGATCCGCTCACACCGGCCATCTTCATCGTGACATCGTTCGCGAACAGGATCCGTGCCGAGTCGTAGATCACGATCCCGTCGCTCGAGCCGCGAGCGAGCGCTGCGTACAGGTGCTCTCCGTCAGCGATCTCCACTTGCGCATCGAACGTCTCTGTCGTGATCGGCACGAGTTGGGCGACGACGCTGTCACGGTCGTCCTTCGTGGACCGGACGCTACGGAACTGGAAACATGACGGACTCGGACGGGCCGACAAGATCTTCACGACGAGCACCTCGCCGGCATCGTCTTCCGCATGATCGCAACTCGGATCGAACCGGGTTCGCAGCGCCGGCGTCCACACCGAGTCGAGGATCTCGAAGATCGGCCGGCCGATCAGGTCGAGTCCGTCCAACCCGATGCCGTCTGCGAAGCCGGTGCTGACCCACGTGATGCGCTGCTCACGTGTGGTGACCCGAACCATGAGATTCATTTGCCCGACCCCACGTGACGCCGACAGATCTCGGCAGCATTGAGACTTGAACCTACCGTCTAGGTTGCAGAAACTGACTTCATGGGTCGCACCTGTGGCCCCTGCCGGGATCGAGTTGGATGCGTCAGCCGTCCGAGCGTCCACACCGGTTCCGACCGCGGCTTCTTCGGTCGCACGGCGTACGGTCGGCGCGCACGGATGCGACCGAGGGGTCGCACATCGCAGGGGGACGTCACGATGGAGACATCGACGCTGCTGACCACCGACCAGGTCGCGTCGTTCGTCGCGCGCGGGTTCCTGACGCTCGAGGCAGTGGTGCCCGAGGCGATCAACGCGCGCGCAATGGAGCAGTTGCCCGGTCTGTTCCGCGGTTGGCTCGACGAGTTCACGGGCGTGGCGCCTGGAGCGAGTGACGGTGAGCTGCTGAGCCAGCGGCCGCCGAGGTCCGGCACCACGCTGCACGACGCATACGCCGCCGACTCTCCGTTCGGGGCGATGGTGCGCGTGCCCGCGGTCGCCGGCGCGATCAGGTCACTGGTCGGCGATCGGCCGGTGGTCGATCACCACTTCGTCCACATCAAGACTGCCGGCGATCTCCACGCGCAGGGCCTGCATTGCGATGCGATCATCGACGAGGGCCTCGCCTTCGACATCCAGCTGTTCTGGTTCCCCCATGACGTCGCGCCCGGCGAGGGTGGAACCCGGTTCGTGCCCGGGAGCCATCTGCGGCGGGTGAACATGGACGACGTCGCCCGATATCAGCACCTCTCCGGCGAGCAGTACTTCACCGGCCCGGCCGGGACCGTGGTGATCTTCCACCAGGGACTGTGGCATGCGGGCGCACCGAACCATGGCACGAAGGACCGCGTGATGGGCAAGCTGCGGTTGAACCCGACGCAACCACAGCTGCGACTTTGGGACACGAGCGACCTCGCTGCGCGCAATCGCGGCGACGACCACATGTTCGCCCGGATGGAGCCCGGATCCGTCGCTGCGGCGTTGCGGCGCAGCGAGCCGTGGTACGAGCCGTCGACCCATCGGCTCGAGACCGTGCAACGCGCGCGGCTGTGGCGCCACCTCACGGGCGACGACGGCTTCGATGTCGACTGGTACCTCACGCGAACCGAGCGTCGAGCCGCTCTGTCCACGCCATGAGCGTCCGGCAGCAGGTGCTGATGCTGTGGCTCGCCAGCCCGTCCCTCGAAGCCCACGTGCTCGGGTGGTCGTTCTTCGACGGAACGTCCGGCACAGGCCCCCAGCCGGCAACAGATCCGCCCTATCCCACCGGCGTCGCTGCGCTCGTGGACGGTTGGCGTCTGTTGCAGATGTCGCCGATGATCCCACCGACGTCCGGCCACGAACGGGAACCATCGTTCCTCAAGCACGAGTTCGTGTTCGAGCGCTTGATCGATTGATCGAGAGGCGCTCGTCGCCGATCAGGGCTGACGGCCGAGGAAGGCGATCAGGCGTGTCTGCACGTCGGCGTCGGCGCCGACTTCGACCTTCGGGCCGTAGTGCCCGCTCTGGCGAAGCATCTCGTCGGCTTCGTGGATGCCGTCGAACATGCCGGCGACCTCGGCCGGGTCGAGCGTCTCGTCGAGGCCGGTGGCTCGGGCGAGATCCCATGTGTGGATGAGGATGTCCGAGAGGATGAACGTCATCACTGCTTCGTCGACCCGGTGCCGGCCGACCATCGGATGATCGAAGATCAGATCGGCGTGTTCGGGATCATCCAGCAGCGCCTGGATGCCGTCGCTCATGGTCAGCCATGCCGCGACCGGGTCCGTGTCGACTGCCGGACCGACGGGAAGAGCGACTCCCGTGCCGTCGGCGATGAACGACGGCACCCAATCGACGAGGTGCCGGACGACATCCAACGCGACCCACCCTTCGCACGGAGCGGGGAGCAACCAGGCGTCGCCGTGAACGTCGCTGACCCGTCGCGTGAAACCCGATGCGACTCGGCGATACCGCTCTGCGTTCTCGTTCGTCA
>JAOBWQ010000534.1 GCA_025463425.1 Ilumatobacteraceae bacterium
AGTCACCGAAAGGTGGCGATCTCGGGCGCGGCTCGCTGCCGGCGATGCAGGACCCACAGGGTCGCAACATCGGCGCGACCTTCATGCGCAACAACCTGTCCAAGCGCTCGATCTGCGTCGACCTCAAGCATCCCGACGGCCGCGACCTGATCCTGCGTCTCGCGCCGAAGTTCGACATCGTGGCCGAGAACTTCAAGGGAGGCGCGCTCGCGCGCATGGGCCTCGGTTACGAGGACATCCGTGCCGTGGCACCTGCAGCGATCTACCTGTCGATCAGCGGCTTCGGCAACATCACGCCCACGCCCTACGACGGCTGGCCCGCTTACGCCGGCGTCGCCGAGGCGATGAGCGGGCTGTACGACTGGAAGCGCCAGCCAGGGCAGCCGCCGGCGATCAGCCCGGTCGGCGCGCTGGGCGACATCGGCACCTCCCTGTTCGGCGTGATCGGCGTGCTCGCCGCGCTGCGCCAGCGCGACGCCACCGGGCTCGGCCAGTACGTCGACGTCGCGATGTTCGACGCGATGGTGTCGTTCGCCGACGTGGTCGTCAACTACTGGTCGATGGGCGAACGTCCCGAGCCGGGCAAGGGGATGAGCATGATCCTCGACGGCTTCGAAGCCGGCACGGGATGGTTCATGATCCAGGTCGGCCGCGAGCACGAGTTCGCCCGCCTCGCCGAGCTGATCGGCAAACCGGAATGGACCAGCGATCCGCGGTTCGCGACCCGGCCCCAGTGGCGCGAGAACATGGACGCGATCCGCGCCGGGGTCGGCGAATGGGCGGCCGGGATGACGAACATCGAGGCATGCCAGGCGCTGGCCGCCGCAGGCGTTGCCGCTGGGCCGTGCCTCAGTGCACAGCAGGTCATCGATGATCCACATGTCGCCGCGCACAACATGTTGGTCGAGATGCCCCGCGTCGACGGCGTCGACGAACCGGTCATCTCTCCCGGCAACCCGATCAAGATGAGCGGCATGGCCGAGGGCCCCGAGACCCGCGTGCCATGGCTCGGCGAGCACACCGACGAGGTCCTCTCGACCGAGCTCGACCTCTCCGCCGAAGACCTCACCGCCCTCCGCGCCAGCGGCGCGATCGCCTGATCACCCCGTTCCGCGCACGTTTTCCACCCCTCTGGCGCACGTTTTTCCGCAAACTGCTGCAAGCGCTTCCCGGTGAGCGGCGCGCTTGCAGAAGTTTGCGGTGGAATGTGCGCTCTCGGGGTAGAAAACGTGCGCGGAAGTGGTCCGTCAGGTGCGGTCGGCGCGGAGGGCGCTGCGGCGGACCTTGCCGTCGTCGCCACGGACGACATCGGTGACGAACTCGAACGTGCGCGGGATCTTGTAGCGCACCAGGCGTTCGGCGAGGAAGGTGCGCAGCTCGTCGACATCGATCGGTTCGCTGATCTGGACGACCGCGTGGACGGTGCTGCCGAGGTCGTCGTCGGGCAGGCCGATCGCCGCGCACGACACCACCGACGGATGCTCGTCGATCGCGGCCTCGATCTCGGCCGGGTAGATGTTCGCCCCGCCGGACAGGATCATGTCGCTGCGTCGATCGGCGAGGTACAGGTAGCCGTCGGCGTCCATCGAGCCCATGTCGCCGAGGCTCTCCCACCCGTCGGGGCTGACCCGCGCCTCGGCACCGATGTACTCGTACGTGCGCAGATCGCCGCCGGTGCGCATGAACACCTCACCGATCTCACCGGGTGGGAGCACCTCGAACGTGTCCGGGTCCTGGATCCGCATCTCTCCCGACACCGGTCGACCGACGGTGCCCCGATGCGCCAGCCAGTCGTCGCCGCGCACGACCGTCACGGACTGGGCCTCGGTGCCGGCGTAGAGCTCGAAGATCTTCTCCCCGCCGAGCCAGTCGATCCAGGCCTCCTTCAGCCACGGAGGGCACGGCGATGCCATGTGCCAGACGGTCTGCAGCGACGACACGTCGTATCGAGAGCGCACCTCGTCGGGGAGTCGGGTGATCCGCTGCATCATCGTCGGAACCAGGAGCAACCAGTCCGGGCGATGCGCATCGATCGCCGCCAGCGTGGCCTCCGCATCGAACTTGGGCAGGATCACGAGGTGGTTGCCGTAGGTCAGCGCGCCGGTCGCGAAGCTGAACGGGGCGTTGTGATAGAGCGGCCCGGGCACGAGCGCGACGCCGTCGTACCGCTGACCCAGGCTGGGGGTCTCCGGCCGAAGGCTGGGCATGGTGGCCACGATCAGCTTCGGCCGGCCGGTGGACCCACCCGACGTCGGCGCCTTGAGGTGTTCGGCCACGGCATCCGGCAGCTGCGAGTCGTCGATCGATGGGTCGGGCTGCCAGCCGACCGGGATCACCGTGCGCCCGGGGTGCGCTGCAGGGTCGGCGCCGACGATCAGCGCCGAGTCGGCCAAGTCGACGATGGCCGTGCGCTCGCGATCCGGCAGGCGGTAGCTGATCGGCTGCGGTGTGGCGCCCAACTTCCACGCCGCGAAGCAGGCTTCGAGGAACGCGACCGAGTTCGGGAGGCCGACGGTGACGAACGAACCACTGGACACTCCCAACTCTGCGTAGGCGCGGGCGAGGCGATTGGTTCGCGACTCCAGTTCCGCGCGAGTGATCGATTCGCCGGCACACGTGACCGCGACATGATCCGGGTCGCGCTCAGCGGCGTCGGCGATCGCCCGGCTGTACGACAACAGCGCCATCAGTCGGCCTTGCCTGCCGTCGCTGCGGTCGTGATCGCCACGGCGACCTCGCCCACAGGCGCTGCGATGGCATCGCGCCACGCCGCGTGCCAGTGCTGCAGCATCGGCTCGATCGCCCCGAACACGAACTGTGGCAGTCCGGCCTCGGCACCGCGCTGGCACTGCTCCGCGACGGGGAAGTCCTCGCCGCCCAGGATCTTGCCGGTGAAGCCCGCGCCGAGGCCCCGCGCAGCGCGCTCCTCCTCGGACTGCACCGGGCGGATGCTGGCCTCGGTGAGCTCGACGGTGCACTCGCCCACGTTCGCGCCGGGGTAGATCCGCAGCATCTGGCTGCTGACCGGCGTCTCCAGGATCACGCAGCTCGGGAAGAACATGTGCACCAGGGTCAGCGGTGCAGGTTCCGGCCATTCCTCCTCGGGCTGATCGACGAGGCGTGTGTCGGCGAAGGTGGGGAACACCCATCGCGCATGACGTCCGAAGATATCGTGCACCGCGTGGTTCATCACGAACGCGTTGAGCGAATCGCGGTGCAGGAACTTGACGTGGTACGCCTCGAGGTTGACGTCGACGATGATCTTCCAGTTGGCGCGCAACGAGAAGGTTTCGGTGCAGATCACCTCGTGCTGGTCGTAGCCGAAGCTCTCCAGGTGATCGGCGATCGGAGCGAACTCTGCCGCAGGCTCGACATCGTCGGACAGCCCGACGACGAGCAGTCCGTGGATGCTTGCAAGTGGAAGTTGTCGCAGCCCCAGCGTCGATCGATCGATGTCGACGAAGGCCCACGCCTCGGGCTGGCCGACGACGTCGCCGACGGGATCGAACACCCACGCGTGGTACGGGCATGTGAAGCGGCGTGCCTCACCACAGCCCTGCGCGACTTGCGCACCGCGGTGCGTGCACGCGTTCAGGAACGCATGCAGCTCCCCGTTGCCGTCGCGCGTGATCAGCACGGGGACGCCGGCGACCTCCTTGGTGACGAACGTCTTCGGACCGGGCAGCTCACCGGCCCAGCCGACGACGTGTGCGCCGTGGCGGAAGAGCACGTCACGCTCGCGCTCGAAGCGCACCGGATCGGTGAACGCCGACGCGGGCTCGGTCACCGCGTGCGGGAAGGTGTCGAGCGAGCCCTCGCGGATCCTGTCGATCATCCGCCGGGTCAGCTCCGGAGGGAACCGGGTGGCGGCACGCTGTGGGGCTTCGTCGAGGTCGGTCATCGCTGGTCTGCGATGCCCGGTCGACCGGGCGCTGCGTACTGGTCCATCGCCGGACAATACGTGGGATGATGCTCGGATGAGCGAGCCGAAGTGGTCCGAGACCGACATCCCCGACCAGTCAGGACGAGTCGCCCTGGTGACCGGCGCCAACAGCGGAATCGGGTACGAGGCCGCCCGCGCGCTGGCCCAGCACGGCGCCAAGGTGCTGCTCGGCTGCCGCAACCCGACCAAGGCTGCGGCTGCGCTCGAGCAGATCCGCAATGCAGCGCCGGACGCCGATGTCGAGATCCTCCAGATGGATCTCTCCCACCTGGCCTCGATCCGTGCCGCCGCCGCGACGATCACCGACGGCGGACAACGGCTCGACCTGCTGATCAACAACGCCGGCGTGATGGCGGTCCCCCTGCAGCACACCGCCGACGGGTTCGAGATGCAGTTCGGCACCAACCACCTCGGCCCCTTCGCCCTGACCGGGCTGTTGCTCGACACGTTGAACGCCCAACCCGGTTCACGGGTCGTCAGCGTCAGCAGCACGGGCCACAAGATGGGCCGGATCTCGTTCGACGACCTCGATGCTCACGACGGCTACCACCGTTGGCTTCGCTACGGCCAGAGCAAGGTGGCCAACCTCCTGTTCACCTACGAGCTGCAGCGGCGCCTCGAAGCCAGCGGCGCCACCACCGTCGCGCTGGCGTGCCACCCGGGCGGATCGCAGACCAACCTCGGCCACGACGCCGGCTTGTTGATGAAGACGTTCCAACCTCTCGCCAACATCGTGATGCAGTCGGCGGCGATGGGTGCGCTGCCGACGCTGAGGGCGGCCACCGATCCAGCGGCCAAGGGCGCCGAGTACTACGGACCGGACGGGCTCAGCCAGATGCGCGGCTTTCCCGTCAAGGCCCACTCGACGGCGTACAGCCACAAGAAGGACGTCGCTGCTCAGTTGTGGACGGTCTCCGAGGAACTCACCGGCATCAGCTACCTGGACTGACGCTCGGCTGGATCGAGCTCAGGGCATCGCGGACTGGGAGTGCCGGAGCACCTCGGCGTCCGCGATCATCTCCGGCGTCGCATCGAGGTCTCGCCAGAGACCAGTCGCGAGCATCACGACGACGACGATGAGCAGAGCTCCGGCGTCCAGCAACAACGTCGTGTGGAAACCGATCGCGTCACCGAGTGAGCCGAGCAGTTGCGATCCGATCGGCAGGCCGGCCAGCAGACCGAACAGGTAGAAACTCATCGCCCGCCCGCGGTACTCATCCGGCACGGTGCCCTGGATGAGGGTGTTCAGCGACACCGCGACGCTGAGGTGCCCGAGCCCGGCGATGAAGAACCCGACCTGGCCGACGAAATAGATGTGCGTCATCGGGATCAACCCGACACCGACGACGTACATCATGAAGCCGGTGATCATCTGCCGAGAGCGCGGCAGCCGGTCGTCGAAGCGGATCGTCACGATCGACGCCGTGACCGCACCGACGCCGTATGCGGCGAGCAGGCCCGCATTCGACTCGCTCGAATGGTGGAAGATCCGCTCGCTCAGCGCTGATGCGATGTACTGCACCGACTGGCCGAGCGTGGCCACGATCAGGGCGAGGACGACGGCCAGCCGCAGCGGCCGCCGGTGCCAGAGATAGGCCGCGCCCTGGCGCAGCCCCTCCCACACC
>JAOBWQ010000559.1 GCA_025463425.1 Ilumatobacteraceae bacterium
CGGTGTTCCCGTGTGGTGATCGTCCAACGGTGTCGAGTCTCAACTATGTGTCGGGGCAGGTGGTCCCGAATGCGGTGATCGCCCCGGTGTCAGCAGCCGGCGAGGTGTGCTTGTTCAGCTCGGCCGACAGCTACCTGATCGCCGACATCAGCGGCTGGTTCGCCGCATAGCTCTCGGCTCCGAGGAGGTCGGTGTCGGGAGTTGGCGAAGAAGCAGATGCACGCGCCACCCTGAGCTCGAGCATCGTGCCCGTCGGTGACTCACTCGGCGTTCAGGTCGCCCAGTGAACCGCTCGTGGCCCCTCGGCCGTTCGTTGCCCAGGTCTTCGGTGGGAGCGCACCTTGCGACTTCCTGGGCAAGGATCTGCAGATCTCATCGAGAAGCCCGGCAACGTTGCGGCGCCGCCGACCAACCTCGGCTACGGACTGTGGACCGCCGGATGGTACGCGCAGACAGCGTGGAAGAACACGTGTCGCTCGGTCACCATCGGGTTCGATGACGGCACCAGCCAATCGATCATCGTCAAGGTGCTCTGATCGACAGGCCGTTGTCCCCAGGCGACTGTCTACGGGAGGGGCAATCGTCGCGCGATCAACCAGACGTCCGTCACCGGCGAAGTGGTGTCGCGCCCGCGAGACCGAGCAGTTCCATGGAGGCGTAGACGTGCGCAGGGCGACCGGCGCGGCCCGTGCCCGTGCCTGTGACGGCGACCAGGATCCCCGCGTCGACCAACTCGCTCAGCGCGGCGTGGGCCGTCTTGTCGGGGACATCGAGTGCGGACGCGACCTGGCGGGCGGTGAGCACGAGCAACCGCGGCAAGAGTTCCAGCACCCTCCACGCTGTCGCGTCGCTCCGCAGGCGACGTCCGTCGTCACGGCGGGCGGGAAGGCGGTCTCGCCAGGAGCGGCGGAGTCGGCCGACCTCGGCAACGAGTGAGAGCTGCTTGCGTCCGGCCCCGGACACCGCGTCGGCGAACCACCGCACCCACCGATCGTGATCGCCGAAACGGAACGTCGTCAGGCCTGCGGCGTAGCCACCGACGTCAGCGGCGATCAGGGTGCTGACAGGGGGCGGGGTCACGAGCGCCAGCCGCCTCGTCAGGATCCATGCGATCAAGATCCGGCCGACGCGGCCATTGCCGTCGCCGAACGGGTGGATGAGCTCGAACTGGGCGTGGCTGATCGCCGCCTGGGCGACGGGATCGACGTCGGTCCGGTCGACGAACACGATGAGGTCGTCGATCAACGCCTCGACGAACGAAGGCGGCGGCGTGACGAGATGAGCGTCGAGCGGACTCGTTCCGCCGATCCACCCCTGCTCGTTCCGGAACCTGCCCACGAATCGCGATGGCGTCGGGCTGCCAGTCATGAGCGTGCGATGCCACCTTCGAAGGAGATCCGCCGAGAGCGGCCCGGCGTGAGCGGTGTCGAGTGCCTCCGACACGGCCGCGAGGTTCGCAGCGATCCAGCTACCGGGCGATTGGCTGCCGGCAGCGTTCTGCTCGGCGAGCACCACATCGATGACCGGAGCCACGATTCCTTCGATGTAGGACGATGCCACGCCTTCGGAGCGCAGCAGCAGCCGCGCGAGCGCGGCGAAGTCCTCGGGCATTCCCTCCGCAGCGTGTTCCACGTCGGCTCTGGCGCGAACGGTCCGCTCCAACGTGGCGATGGACAACTCGAGATTGCGCTCAGCGAGACTGGTCGGCACGAATGCGCTGGCCCGGCGTCCCCGCCAGACGATCGGCACTTCCGTTCCTGCCAGTTCCATCGCGATCACCTCGCCAATATTATACAGATAAATCACTAAGTGTATGAAACCCCGAATGTTGCACTGGTTCGGAATTCGATCTCGTCGGGTATGGCCCTCGCGTGGCGGCCTCGATGAACCGATGGAGTGCCACCGCAACGCGCTACGCGGCCGCAGTAGGAATGCTCCTCGCCGCAGCGGGCTGTTCGTCGTCGGCAGCACCCCCGGCCACGGCCACAGTCGTCCTCGTCGGCGACTCACTCGGCGTTCAGGCGGCCCCGTACCTGGAACCGCTCGTCGCACCTCGGCCGTTCGTTGCCCAGGTCTTCGGTGGGAGCGCACCGTGTGACTGGCTGGGCAAGGATCTGCAGATCTCGTCCGGCAGCGAGGTGGTGATCACGTTCGACGGCAACTCGTCGTCGCGGTGCATGGGAGATGGCGCCGGTGGGTTCCTGCAGGGCCAGGCGATCGTCGACAAGTACCGCTCCGACCTCACGACGCTGATCAGCCAGGCCCGCAACGCCGGCGCACACGTGCTCCTCGTCGGCCAACCCGTGCACGCGGCCTCCGTGCCGGGCAACGATGTGGTCCTGTTGCTGGACGCGCTGTACAAGTCCATGGCGAGTTCGGGCGGTGTCGCCTACGTCGACGCCGGCAAGGCGGTCGAGAACGACGATGGCACCTTCGCCAAGTCGCTCCCGTGCTTGCCGGGAGAGGCACAGTGTGACCCGAGCGGGTTCAACGTCGTGCGCAATGACGACGGATTGCACTTCTGCCCGGGCTCGCCGCCGCCCGGGCCGTGCGCGGCCTACTCGTCCGGTGCGTTCCGTTTCGCCAAGGCCATCGCAGACGCGATCAACGCGCCGTGACGCGAGGAGCACACGCCGGTGCCGGCTGGATCAGCGCCTCACAAAAGTGTCAGTTGCGAACCGCGAACAGTGGCGCCAGTCGCTCGTCGGC